>JAJDVJ010000187.1 GCA_022826205.1 Silicimonas sp.
TTGCTCAGATCAAAATGTGGGCTTAGCGTTGTCATCAGAGGGGTGAGGAGAAATCCGAACATCCTGAAGATCCTTGTACTGGACAATCTTCAAGTTGAATCCTTTTTGCCCCTCGTTTCAAGTAGCGTCGTGTACTATGAATTCCGACCTCGATCGAGCCCCAACCGGCTGATTCACTTGCCATATCAGCAAGGGAGATTGGGCAATAATGGGACGGCTAAAGACGCAGGAGAACCTGTTTTATCGGTTCCGGATCGATGATCATGTTCCTCAGGATCACCTCCTGCGCCGGATTGACTGGCTGTTGAACTTCGACGCGATCCGTGCGGAGTTGGCGGCATTCTATAGCCATAAGGGCATCTTCGAGTTCAACGCCAAGGTAGCGTACAGTACTATCGACCTTCGTGTGACCTAGCAGCAGTTGAACCGCGCGAAGGTTGTCGGTTCTTCGATAAATCTCCGCTGCCTTTGTCCGGCGGAGCGAATGGGTGGCATATCCGCTTGGCTCCAGCCCGATCGCCGTGACCCAATCACGCACCAAGCGTCCATAGCCGGCCGCTCTGAGCCCGTAGTGCCTAGTGCTCCGCTGAGTCTCAATAGTGGCAGAACCGGCAAAGCGGTCTTAGGTTGGAATCCCCTCACGTTTAGCGCCACTCGGCCAAAGCGACGACATCGTCGGCTTGGATTTGTCCAACTGGAGCAGCTAAATGAGGAACTGCGTCACGTCTTCGGCGCTGACGACGTGGCAATAAATCATGTTGATGATCTCAAGTTCGTGGCGGTGTAGTTTGTCTGTCGCGGCGGCGCAGCAGTCTTCGACGACGATGACGCCAAGGCTTTCGTCGCACAGAGAACGGACGGTTGAGCTGACGCATTGGTCGGTGAAGATGCCCGCGACGATGACATCCTTGATGCCCATATTGCTGAGCATCAGCCGCAGGTTTGTACCGGTCAGCGCGCTGTCGGTGGTTTTGGTGACAACGATCTCGTCGCCCACCGGCACAAGCTCTGGCACAATCTGGCTGTCTTCGTGATCCCTAGGCAATAGCAGGTAGTTGAATCCGGGCTTTTTCTGGCTGAGCGAGCGGTCGCGGCCATCGTCTTTTTGACAGGCGATGCGGGCGAACATGACTTCGATGCCCTTTTCGCGCGCCCGGCTTATCAGCGCGGCGGTATTGGGGATGACCGTTCGGTTCATGCGGTCTAAGAACGGCTGCCAGCGGAGGGCTTCTTCCGCGTCCTCGGGCACCTCCAAGTAGGTGTTCTGGATGTCGATCACCAAAAGCGCGGTGGTTGCGGGATCAAGGGTGATGTCTTCCGGCGCCGCCGCCGTTTCATAGTAAAAGCTGCGGAAGTTGGTTTTCCAACTCATGTCAGGTTGTCCATCCAGGCTTGGCCCAGCCGGGCGGTTGTGGTGGCAAAGCCGGGGGCCAGTTCCTGCGGCTCGGGCGCTTCGATATGGCTGCCGATCCAGGCCAGAAGCGCCATGCGGCGCAGCATGACGAAGGTTTCGATTTCGGCGATGTCAGCTTCGGACAAGGGCCGAACGGATTGATAGCCCTTCAGCCAGGCCGCCTTGCAATCGGGGATGCGCGGGTCGTCTTCGATGAAGCTGATCGCGGCGGCAAAGTCGTACATCAGCCAACCATGGCCGCAATCATCAAAGTCAATCAGTCGCGTGCCCGTATTGTCGACCAGCAGATTGGCGAGACGCATATCGGCATGGATCAGGTTGTAGCGCTCGGGCGATTTGCCGTAGGCGGCGAGCCGGGCGCGGATGGTCGCCTCGACCTCTTCCAGCACTGCGTGCACATCATTCGTGACCTCGGGCGCGTCGCGCCAATTGCCCCATGTGGGGCGGTCGCCAAAGACCGCCTCCACGTCCCAGGTCAAGCGCTCGAAAGGTGCGGGCTTGTCCCAGGTCAGGGCGTGCAAGTGGCATTTGGCGGCGATGGCACCAAGCTCTTCAAAGCCTGCACTCATGTCGCCGCTTTCGTCCGGGGCAGCGCCTTCGACAAAATGGAACAGAACGAGGAAACGCGGATCAGACAGGCCCGGTGCACGCGCTTCCTGAATGGGCGAGCCATCCTTGCCGGTGTAATAGCCCGGCGTCGTGACGACGTCCTCAGATCCGAGCGTATCCAGCCACGCCAGTTCGCATTCGATGGCGCGGCGGGTGTGATAGTTTTCACGGTGCACCCGCAGGATGGATTTGTAGCCGCCCGGCGCTTCGACCAGATAGGTCGCGTTTTCCGAGACGTTGATCAGCCGCGCGGTGGCGCCCTTGGGCAGGTCCCACAAGGCCAGCGCATCGTTGGCGAGACCTTCGAGGTGCTTCAGTAATTCCTCAAGGGGCATGTCCGACCCGGCCATCTTAGATTTCTTCCATCGCCTCGAGGGATTCCGGGATGATCTGCCCGCCATCGACGACGATCTGCTGACCAGTGATGTAGGCCGCCTCATCGGAGGCAAAGAACAGGGCGGCGTTGCCGATGTCTTCGACATCGCCGAGACGCTTTAGCGGGATCGAGGCGGCCATGGTATCGAGATAGTCCTGCCCAAGGTCCTTCAGCCCTTCGGTATAGATATTGCCGGGCATAACGGCGTTGATGGTGGTGTTGTATTTTGACAGTTCCATCGCGGCGGTTTTCAGAAAGCCAAGCTGGCCCGCCTTTGATGCCCCGTAGTGCGACCAGCCGGGAAAGCCTGTCACAGGCCCTGTGATGGACGATGTTAGAACGACGCGGCCCTTGCCGGCTTTTGAGAAATGCGGGATCGCAGCTTTGACGCAGAGGAACGAGGACTTCAGATTGGTGGCCATCACGCCATCCCATTCGGTCGGGTCCATCTCGACGATCTTGGTTTGCGGAAAGGCGCCTGCGTTGGCGCAGACCACATCGACGCCACCCTGCGCCTCAGCCGTGCCGTCGACCATGGCCTGGACCGACGCCCAGTCCGACACATCGCAGACCGCATAGCGCACGTCGCCTTCGATCTCGGCAGCGGCTGCTTTGAGATCCGCCTCGTTTCTGGCGGCGATGGTGACTTTCGCACCCTGGCGGGCAAACACTGTGGCAATGCCGCGCCCAATCCCTTTGGACCCGCCGGTCACGATAACGCTTTTGCCTTTGAGTGATGTGAGCATGGTTCTCTCCCTCATGTTTAGGTTTGGGCAGCCTTGCTGTCGCGCATGGCTTTTATAAGCCACATGACTGCGAATGCTGTTAAGATCAGGACGAATGACGCAACGACGGACATGATCCCAAGAGTCGGCACCAGTGGCGAATACCCGGACACCATCTTGGCATAGAGCCATTCAGGCAAGGTTGAATCCGCACCGGTTGTGAAGAGCGATAGCGGGAAGTTGCCCCAACTGAGCAGGAAGGCAAAGAGCCCCGCAGACACCAGCCCCGGCATCAAAAGCGGCAGGGTGATCTCGCGTAAGATGGTCGGCGTGTTTGCCCCCATGTCGCGCGCAGCCTCTTCCAGCGCCGGATCGAAGCTATAAGCGCGAATGGCGACGATCAGCGTCGCTATGGGCGCGATCCAGACCAGATGTGCAACAACGGCGGTTTTCCAGGACGGGATCACGCCAAGAGCGTTGAACCACATCAAAAGCGCCAGCCCCAAGACGGTTTGCGGAAAGAAGATCGGCAGGAGGATCAGCTTTTGAAAAGTTGAGCGATAGCGCCAGTTGTAGCGCGCGAACGCCAGCGCGCCGAAGAAGGCGATGATGACGGACAAGACCGTGACAATGGCTGCAACGGTCACAGAGGTCAGCAAAAGATCACGGACCGTGCCGCTTTCAAGCGCTTCGGCGTACCATTTTGTTGAATAGCGCGTGATCGGAAAACTAAGATAGCGCGCACGGGACACCGATGCAAAACCGACCGATACAAGTGGCAAGTATAAAAGGAAGATGGTCAGTAGACCATAGATCAACAGAACGATCCGGGTTGAACGCGATGTAGGCATCAGCGCTTCCTTCCCATGACCTGGTCAAGATCGACACGGCTGATCCCGAAGAGCGCCAGTGCCCCGATGATCCCAATCAGGGTCATGGAAAGTGCAGAGCCCAGCGGCCAGTCCTGACCGAATGTAAACGCAGTTTCGATATCGTCGGCGATGGTAATAACGGCCTGGCCTCCAAGGATCTTGGCTTCCGCGACGGCGCCGGCCGCTAGAACGAAACTCAGCAAACAGCCGACCATGATGCCGGGCGCTGCCAGTGGCACGTCGATCTGGCGAAAGATCTGCCAGCGCGTTGCCCCAAGATCGGCTGCGGCCTGGCGAGCATCGTCCGGCACCATGGCGATCCCCTGTGCCAGCGGAAACAGCATGAAAGGCAAATACACATAGACCAGTCCAAAAACTATGATGCCGACCCCGTAAAGCGGACTGTCAAATCCAACGCTCGTCCAGGCGCGGAAATGGCCTTCAATCAAGCCGCCTTTCATCAAAGTCAGCACCCAGCCAAAGAGTCGGATGTTCTCTGAGACAAACAGGCTCATCACCACTGCAAGAGTCAAAAAGAGAGTGAAGCTCTTGAACACCTTTGCCATACCGTAGGCGAGCGGCCAGCAGATCACCAAAAGGATCACTGTCGCGGCCAAGGCCATGCCGAGCGACCAGAGCAGCGATTTGTAGTACCCCTGACTGAAAAACACCGAATAGGCCGAGAAGTCTGGCGTGTTGGCAATGCTAAAAACCTTGGGCGGCATAATGGAAAACAGCGCGACCACGATAAGCGGAGCAAAGAGCGCAATTGCAAAGACCGCAAGCATCGGCAGCGCGGAAAGGAACCCAAGTTTTTGGTTCAGCCGCTGCATCAGTCGCCCTCAATCAGATGTGTGTTGGCCTCGTCAAAGCCAAGCGTGACTTCCCCGCCAAGTGCGCTGGTGGTGCGATCCTCGCGCAGCTTCTCGACGGTGAGAGTCTGACCCTCGGTGGTCTCGATTTCGTATTGGATACGCGAGCCAAGCGCATATTCTTCCAACAGCCTTCCCTTAACGGTGTAATCCGCTGTACCGCCATCAGCGACAAATCGGATGTATTCAGGGCGCACCATCAAAAGGCCTTTGGACCCAGCGGCCAACCCAGACGGTGCATTGCCGGTCAAACCCGCGCCACTCAATGTTGAGCCATCCTCTGTTGACACCTCAAAGAGGTTCACTTCGCCCATGAATTCAGCCACGAAGCGACTGACCGGGCGGCTGTAAATCTCGTCGGCCACAGCAATCTGTTCGAACCGGCCATCCTTCATGATCGCGATCCGGTCGGACATCACCATTGCCTCTTCCAGCGAATGGGTGATGTAGACAAACGTTTTGCCGGTGCGGTGGTGCAGGTCTTTGAGTTCTTTTTCGAGCGTTTTGCGCAAGCGATAGTCCAGCGCGGACAAGGGCTCATCAAAGAACAGGATTTCGGGATCAAAAGCCAACGCACGCGCCAAGGCGACCCGTTGCTTCTCACCACCAGAGCATTGCGAGATGCGTTTAGAGTAATAACTTTGCGGCAGTCGTAACAGGTCGAGAAGTTCCAGCGCCCGAGATTTGCGGTCTGCTGCGGGCACATTGCGCAACTTCAAGGGAAACTCAATGTTCTGCCCAACGCTCATGTGTGGAAAGAGCGCAAGCGACTGGAACACCATGCAGGTGGGTCGCTCGTTGGCGGGTGTTTCGTCGATCCGTTTGTCCCGGAGCCAGATGGCGCCATGGGTCAATTCATCCATGCCTACCAACAAGCGGATCATGGTAGATTTGCCGCTGCCCGAAGGGCCGACAATTGTGAAGAACTCGCCTTCATGAATATCCAGATCAACACCATGTAGCGCGGTAAAGTGACCAAACTGTTTCACCACGCCTTGCAGGCGCAGAAGGGCATCAGAAGCCATAGGAATAATCTTTCAAGTGTCTGCCGCGCCGTTCTGACGCGACAGACGGGTCGTATTAGATCAGGAGCGACGCGCCTGAGTGTAGATGTCGATCAGAGCGTCGTAGGACGTGACCTTTTCATAATCGAGCGAGCGCGACATCTCGTCGGCGAGGCTGTCCATCTGAATCGCATCCAGCTCTTCCGCGTCGAATTTCGCCATGACTTCCGGGTTGCCCATCTGGCTGACCGGATTGTAGGTGCCTTCGGTAAAGGCCACAGTCTTGGAGGCTTCAGGCCCTTGCACATACTCAAGGAAATCTTCGGCAAGACTGCTGGGATCCGGGTTGTTGACCGCAGATGTCAACTCGATCCAGACCACGCCGCCCTTGCCATCAACCGGGCCAGAGTTTGGCGTGATGCCGCGCACCTGCGTGGCGCCGTCATAGCGTGCGGGCGACGCGGTATAGGTGCCGCCGGTGAAGTAGGCGTCGATCTCGCCGTTGATCAGCGCGGTGTTCATCGCCACCAGATCGTCGGTCAAAAGCTTCGCCCCGCCAAAGAGCGTCTCGGCGGTGGACCTGAACGTCTCAAGATCGCCACCCTCGACCGGTGCAAATGGGTTCAGCCCTGCCGTCAGACACATATGGATAACGTTCCAGTTGTCATAGGTCAGAATGCCAAAGCGGTCGGCCATGGCCGGATCAAGGAACAGGTCCCAGCCCTGATCTTCTGCCATCTCGCGGCTGATGACATTTGTGTTCACGACAAAGCTGAACGGGCCATAGCGCTGCGGCATTCCGATCAGTTCGCCGTCCGCTGCATAGGACAGCGGATAGTTTTTGAATTCGGGCAGCATGTTGTCAAAGAACGGCTCAAACCTGTCTTTGCTCAGCGCCTTGATCAGCCCTTCTGGATACAGCTGGTCACGCGCCCAAGGTTGGTTTACGTTGATCAAGTCCCATACGTTGATTTCGCCCGCGCGCAGCTTGTTGATCATGTCGGGGTCAGACGTGCCGCTTTCGGCGCGCACGGTCGATCCGGCGTTCGCCGCGCGGAACGGATCAAGAATTGCGTCGGAGTTGTAGCCTTCCCAACACAAAATGTTCAACTGATCGTTGCGGTTCGCGAAGGCGGGCCCGGCCAAGGGCCCAAGTGCTGCAGCACCACCCAAAGCCGCACCGCGGCCCAAAAACTTCCGTCTTGATAGTGTCATTTTCCCACTCCTGTTGCTGGTTTCCGTTAGTATTTTCAGCCTTTTCGGCCTTTTATTGATTTGAGAACCTCGGTGATCCGATCGCGTGCGATGGTCATGTCTTCCACCGATCCCGACACGAAGATGCGGCCTGTTGCGCCCATCATCTGGACGTCGTTGATCGTGACGCCGGGTGCGGCTTTCTCGGCTTCATTCGCGGCCATACAAGCAAACAGCGCGGGCGCGAGTTCGTAGATCAGCAGCGCTGTTCCAGGGACCAAGATCGACCCGTCGCGCGACCGGTTGAGGATGATCGCATGCTGATCGGACAGATCCTCGATGATGTCATGATAGAGTACCGTCGGCGCTAGCTGGTCGCTCGCCTTCGCGCCGATCCCTTTCAGGATGGCTTTGCCTGCAGCATCCAGGTCTTCCATGCTGTCGGAATGCAGCTCCAACAGCCCGAACTGGCGTTCTGTGAACAGGATGCCGGGCTCCATGTCTGGCGCTTCCTTCAGCGCCAGGTCCGCGATGCGGTGAATACTCAGCGCCGGGGCCACTTCGATAATTAACGAGTTTTGCCCCTTGAATGGGGGGTAGGCCCGCGCGCGTGTGGGCGATGACAAATAGGCCGCAAATTGCGGCTGCAAATCCGCGATCGGGAGATATACGCGAAGTTCGGTCATATCTTATCCCCGCCCAGCACCATGGCTCATTTGGCCGCTTCGAAATGCTTGCCAAGGTCCGCATGAGGGCGCGGAATGACATGCACCGCCGTCACATCACCAACGGCGCTGGCCGCTTGTGCGCCTGCTTCGGTGGCCGCCTTGACCGCGCCGACGTCGCCCTTGACAACGACAGAGACAAGCCCGCCGCCAACCTCATTTCGGGCCACGATTTCAACGTTCGCCGCCTTGACCATCGCGTCCGCCGCAGACAGCGCGGGCACGTAGCCCTTCGTTTCGATCATTCCAATTGCAAGATTTGCCATGGGGTTTTCCTTTCCAAAGCCTATTTCTTTGATGTTTCGTCGATGGAGCCGATGATCAGCGCGTCAACTGGCGCTGTGCGGCCATTGAAATATGCAGCCGCCACAGAACCTTGCGTGATCAGCACGGCTTCGCCTGTGTCACAGCCCAACGGGTCAAAAGCGATCAACTGGCCGCCCCCGTCCACTTCCACGTCCAGCAGCGCGCCCTTGGGCAGCGTATCAACATGGCGCGACGACCAGACCTTTCCTTTCACGCGTCCTCTGATCATGGGTCAGTCCTTTCGATCCGCACGCCCTTGCGGCGCGCTTCGTCTTTGGCCAGCGGCGTGATCCGCGCGCGCCGTGGCACACGCAAAACGCCGGGTCTCACGTCCGACAGATCGGCCTCGGTTATGAGCGCCTTGTCGAGCAACGGGACCTGCGGTGCGGGGGTATGATGTTTGGCGGGGATCGCGGGTGTCGCAGATGCCGGCACTGGTGCGCTTTCCAGCACAAACCGAACCTCGCCTGATTTGACCTTGCCAGCAAATTTGGGCTTCGACATTTGGTCGACCAGATCGCGCGCAAACGCGTTCAAATCGTCGGTGGTCTCGATCCGCACCGTTTGCACGGTCGCCCCGGGCGCCTCGGCCATTACTGCAGCCAGTTCCTCGCGCAGGATCGCGCGGATTTCGTCGCGTAGCGCTGACATTATGCTGCCCCTGCATCACGTAAGGCTCCTTCTGCGGCGAGGCGCGCATTGCGCACATCCGCTTCGGTTCCGGCAAGATAAACGCGGCCATTGGCTCCTATCATGCGCATGTCGATTACTTTGATATCCGCCTCTTTTTCGGCCTCGTTGCAGGCGAGTATCGCGTAGGCCGCTGATTGGCATTCCAGGAGGTAGATGCTGTCGCCCCCGATCACCATCGAACCCAACTTGTTGCGGTTCATCAGGAACGCGTGTTGATCATCGACATTGGTGACAAGTTTTGACGCGAGAATTTTGGGCTTGGCCACATCGCTCATCGTCTGGCCAAGCGCTTCCAGAATAGCGGCAGCGCCCGAATGCACCTCCGCCGTGGAGTGAGCGTGGAACTGCAGCGTGCCGAATTGGCGTTCAACGACCAGGAGACCTGCGCGCACATCCGCGCTTTTAAGAACGATGTCGGTCAGAACCTCGATATCCAGACCCGGCGCGATTTCGATAATCTGGGCCGCCATACGAAGGCGCGGCAGCGTGCCACGCATCCAGGTCGAGATATAGGCCAGCGTCTGCGGTTGCAGCTGGTCGATGAAGATTGATGCGCGCAGATCGGTCATGTCGCGTCGCCTTTCAGGCTGCGGAGCTCTTCAAGGATCATGGCGCGAAGGTCATCCCGGCTAACGTCGGGTTGCGCCTTAGGCGCGGTGACGGCAGGCGCGGGCAGCGGCGGGGCCGACGACAGGTTTTCAAAGTCCAGACCATCCAGATTTGCAGGCACTTCACGGCCAAAGGCGATTTTCGTCCAATGCACCAGATGTTGCGGGCCAACGTTTTCGCCAATAGACGACCGG
Organism: Silicimonas sp.; assembly: GCA_022826205.1. Taxonomy (GTDB): domain Bacteria; phylum Pseudomonadota; class Alphaproteobacteria; order Rhodobacterales; family Rhodobacteraceae; genus JAJEFO01. Next base: position 9,594 of record JAJDVJ010000187.1, read on the forward strand.
CCAGCATAGCCCGTGCCAATCATGAAAGACGGTGGCAGGTGCGTGGCAAAGCCTGCGGCACCCTGACTGCAGGGCGCGTTTACTACAACCCGGTTCACGGGCACTGCGTTGGAAAAGGTGATCAACCGGCGATGATCTTCGCCATGAAATGCTGCCGAATGCCCCGCACCGCTTTTTGACGCCTGCGCGGCGAAGGTCACGGCCTGATCAAAGTCGACAGCAGCCGTCAGCGTCAGAACCGGGCAGAGCTTTTCCTTGAAAAGCACATCGTCTTGCCCTGGGCGGTCGACCACAGGCACCAGAATTTTCGCGGCGTCATTGATGCGGATACCCGCTTCTTTGGCGATCCATGTAGCAGGTTTGCCGATTGCCGCAACATTGAAACGCCCATCGGTCCACAGATAGTCCCGCAGCTTATCGGTATCTTCGGGGTTACAAACATGCGCGCCTGCAGTGCGCAGCGCGCGGATCATGTTGTCGCGGTTCTGCTCCAGCGTCAGGCAGATGCTTTCATTGGTGCAAAGGATCGAGTTGTCGAAGCTTTTACTGTCGACCAGACAGCGCGCCGCGGCATCGACCCCTGCCGTTGGATCCACATAGGCCACCGCATTGCCCGGCCCCACGCCGAGTGCAGGATTGCCCGAGGAATAGGCCGCACGCACCATCGCATTGCCGCCGGTGGCCATGATGACGTTGATCTTGTCCGACGACATGATGTCTTCGACCAGCTCCACGCTTGGCTCTTCCACGCATTGGATCAGACCGGAGGGAGCCCCGGCTGCTTCCGCCGCCGCCGCGAGGTGACGCGCAGCGTCCGCCGAACAGGCTTTCGCCATGGGATGGGGGCTGAGGACAATTGCGTTCCTGCTCAGGATCGCCAGCATCGCCTTGTAATAAACTGTCGCCACGGGATTGGTGACCGGCGCGAGGGCAAAGACGACACCCGCCGGGTTTGGCATCTCAATGATCCTGCGGTCGGGGTCGACGCGTGGCGTCACAAGATCCAGATCGCGGTAATAGGTCAGCAGATCGTGGGTGCAAAGTTGGTTCTTGATCGTCTTATGGGCCACGACGCCATAGCCTGTTTCCGCGACCGCCATATCGGCATAATGCGCCGCGCGCTCATGCCCGGCCTGTGCCACCGCTTCGGCAATGCGCAGGACCGACGCTCGGTCGAACTTGCGATAGTACTTCGCAGCCCAGGCCGCGCGCACGACTTTCATACGAGCCGAGGACAGATCGCGGTCGGGTACGTTCAGACGTGCATCGCCATCCATCAGCCAGCCCTCCGCATGGACGAGAGCAACTGGCGCGCCCGGGGCATGGCGGCATCAAACCGATCCATGATTTCCTGGCAGAGATCGACGTCCTTCACGACGCCTGGCTTGAACTGCAGCACGCGTTTGTCGAGTGACGAGAAAATCGCCCACACGCCGTTTTCATAGAGCGCCCGCGACACGGCAACGGCGCCTTCGGGATGGTCAAATTCAAGACCGAGAACCACACCACGCTGACGCACGCCACAGAAGATATCGCTGTGACGCGCCATCATCTCGGCCATAGATTGGGCAAAGAATTGCGTGACAAACTCGATGTTTGAGACAACCTCGGGCCGTTGCAGCATTTCAAGCACGTGATGGCCAACCAGACAGCCCAGTTCGGCACCGCCTGCGGTAGAGATATG
>JAJDVJ010000067.1 GCA_022826205.1 Silicimonas sp.
CCACATCAGGGTTCACGGAATATTGCGAGCCCACTACGAGCCTGAATTGCAGGTAAAGTCCCCCAACGACCTTATTTTCCTAGATGAATTGGGCCACAGGAAATTCATGACTGTCCCTCGGTGTCAGGACGTCTGAAATGGATCGTCATCTCGTACATTCTTGCGGTGGCGAGTCTGGCGATCGTGTTCGGAAAGCTCGGCGACCTGTTCGGTCACAGGCGGGTTCTTGCAAACGGAGTCGCCGCCAGCGTGCTTTCCTATCTGCTCTGCGCATTCGCCCCAACATACGAATTCCTGGTCGGGTTCCGGTTCCTGCAGGGAATCTCGCAGGGGCTGTCGCTGTCCTGCATTGTGGCTCTCATGACGCTGAACGTCGCGCCGGAGCGCAAGCGCGGCGTCGTTGGAGTGCTTGTGACCGTCGTCGGCGTAGGGATGGCCGCAGGACCGATTCTCGGCGGGGTTCTCGTTGACTGGTTCGGTTGGCCGTCGGTGTTCTGGTCAAGGGCTGTCCTTGCAGCGGTGATCCTGCTTTTCCTGGGCCATGTCGCCGACCCGGACGGCCCGAAGGAGCGCGTTGTAGATTTCGATGGAACTGGAGCCCTGCTCCTGTTTGTCGTCGTGGGCAGCGTCATTTCGCTGTCAGCGATCATGACCGCCGGACAATTGCAGCCGCTTCTGCTGGTGGCGTCGGTCGCGGGCATTCTGGTCGGCGGATACGCGTTCCATCGGCACGAGTGCCGCCATCCCAGTCCGATCGTGGAAATGTCGCATTTTTCCCACCCGCCCTTCGCCTTCTTGCAACTTGCCGCCGTCGTGATCAACTTGTCCTGCTTTTCGGTTCTGCTTCTGTTGCCCTTTGCGCTTGCAAGCGGTTTCGATCTCAGCTCTTTCGAAAGCGGCTTCGTGCTTGCCTTGATGCCGCTCGGCATGGTCGCGGCGGGTCTGGCGGTGCGCCGGCTGCCCGGCACAGCCTCGTCAATCGCCCTCGGGCGGTCCGGTCTGGTGCTGGCGGCAGGCGGGCTGTTCGCCGTCGGGTACTTCGAGCAGCAGTCCAGCCTGGCCTTTACTGCCATCGGATTGATCGCAACGGGGTTGGGACTTGGCGCTTTCAAGGCGGGTTGCGTCGACATAACCACCACATTCCTTCCTCCCGCACAGCGCGGCGTTGCTGGCAGTCTCTACAATGTCATGCAGGTACTGGGCTTTGTTCTGGGGGCAAGTTTCCTGACCGGAATTGCGGACTGGCATCTCGCTGGCGGCCACGACGGTCAGGAGGATGCGATGACTTTCCTGACGGTTGGAGGCGGGCTGCTTGCGTTCGCGATTGCTTTCTTCATCTCCACCTTGGGCAAGGCATTCGATTCCCCTGCAAACAGAATTGAGTGATCTTCATGCCTGAGACGACGAAAAACAACGTCCTGTTGCTGTCCATCGACGCCCTGAGGTCTGACTGCATCGGCGCCAACAAGGACAAGCGGCGGCTTCTGGCCCTGGGAACCAAGCGCGCGCCAGTGACGCCCAATCTGGACGAGTTCCTGAACTCAGGTTTTGTCTTTGTCGATGCGTTTTCGGCGGCCCCCTATACGTCGGCATCGCACGCCTCGATCTTTACGGGACTCCTGACAAGCCGCCACGGAATCAGGGAGCGCTATCGAACACCGCTGCACCCGCATCTGAAGACGCTGTTCAGCTGGTACAAGGCGAATGGCTACGTCACGATCATGTCCAACGAAATGCCGGCCTTGTTCAGCGAAAACCTCGGGCTTGTGCGGGATGTCGATCACCATGTCAGCTTCGATGATGAAGCCGTTTCGGACCTGCTGCTGCAGCACGCCGGTCAGCCCGTGTTCTGCTTTTGGCATATCACGGACATACACAATCCTTACGGGTTGACGAGCCTGGGAGTCGATGGCGGGCGGTTTGAAGAGGAAGTCGAGCGCGTCGAACGTATTGCTGGCAACACGTACGAAGCCGAAGGCTTCAAGCAGATCAACCTGCAGGTCCTGGATGACGCGATCGAACTGGAACTGCGTCACCGCTACATTCAGGCGGTGATGTCGCTCTACGAGAGCGGACGGTACGGTGAATTGATGGACCTGTATGTCGAAGCGATCGAGCATCTCGACAAGAACCGGCTGACTGACATCCTGGCGGTCCTGCGAGAAACCGGATGGCGGGACAGCGCAGACATCGTCGTGTTCGGTGACCATGGCGAAGAGTATTCCGATCGTTGCCTGATGCACCAGAACAGCATTGTGCATGGCGCATTCAATGTCCCGGTCGCGTTCATCTCACCCAGACTCCCGTCTGGCAAAGTGTCCGACGCCGTGATCCGAACGATGGACATCGCTCCGACGCTTCTGGCGCTCAGCAATCTCGAGACCGAGCAGCCGATGGACGGCATCAGCCTCACCGGCCACATGATCGACAGGACACCGCTGGACCAGGTCGCACTTGGAGAGATGTTCCAATATTCCGGCGAGACGCTGGACAGGAAGCGCGACCAGTGGCAGGCGTGCATAAATGAAGGAACGCAGATCCAGCAGGTCGATTGGGTCGCTCCGACAATGCACAAGCTCTATGCGCTGGACAGGCGTTGGCGACTGACCGTCGAACGCGACCTGGAAAAGGGAACGGAATCGGTCTCGCTCTATGAGAGGGACAGTGACCTGCTTGAATCCAACAATCTTGCCGACCGCCATCCTCGTGCCGTCGTTTCCTTGATGCATGCACTGCGTGTGTTGTCAGAAGAGAATGCTGACCTTTCACTTATGCCAAGCGAAGAAGACATGGTGCGTATTTCCAGAGAGCTCAAGAACATGGGCTATTTGATGCCCAACGAATTCGGCACGCGCGCCAGCAAATTGCCGTAATCTGCTTTGCTTTGGTCCACGATCATTTGATCCCTGAACTCAGGAGCGAGATTTCGGATCGTCAAGCGCGAGCGAGAATTTCAACCCGAGACGCACGGGAGGAATGTGCAAGTGTCTGCCCGTGGAAGCCGCTGGGCGATCCCTGACTGTCAGTTGCAAGGCCTGCATGCACGAAGACAAAGCCAGGTCTATGTCGAGCTCACGAAAGCGAAACATCTTGGGGGCGCTTTCAATTGCGATCTGGACCTGCTCGACCTGATCGATCAGGCGATGGTAGATGGCCGCGCATTGCATGAATAGTTGCAGCCGGTCAAAGCAGAATTCATGAGATCATGAGAGGCACAGGTTTGGAGGCATGGCAAATCAAGCGCTTTCTGCTCAACCTGCAGCCGAAGGACTTCGCTGTTGAAGTCTCCTGACGGTAGACCTGCTGCTTTGAGGGCTCATCAGACTTCCAGAGTTCACAGGTCGCCATGTGGCGTTCGAGTGCCTCGGGTCCTCCGTCTTCCAGCATGCTGCTGACTTGCGCCAAAGCTGAACACGGAAGAGACCGCGTTTTCGGCATTTGCACTCGTGTCGGACAATTCGCTCAAAATGGACTTGTGGACGTTGTAGACAGGTGCACCGGCCTGATGGTCGGGACCGTCTCGATGTGGTGCCAGGAACTTTCGTCGACTGGGCAAAGTGTATCGAAGCTGCGCCAGCGCCCCTACGAGGTTCTGCGGATCAAGGATGTGCTGCCAAAGGTGGAAATGACGTATCTGAGGGGAAAGGCGGCTTCACCCTATTTGTGGGGCATTGGCCGGATAACGTGACACCGGAGGGCTGGCGCGCCATTCCGCGAAGATGGCGCAACCTTGGGGATTTCCCGCTGTTCCCGCCGGTCGTCAATTTTGGCAGACACGGCCACCACGGCTTGGCGGAACTCTCACAAACGGTCGTCGGCCGACCGACGTTACGGGCGTCAGGACCGGACAGGGAAGGACAACCCCTTGAAATCGAACGATTCTGGCTTGATGACGTCAATGGGCAGGGCTCAATGCGGCGAGCGCGGCAAGGCCAGCGAATGCTGGGCAATTGGCCGACAGGCGGCCCAAGACATTGCACAAGACGCAAGGAAGTTGTGTAGGCGTTAGAAGGTGAATGACAGGAGAAACCGGCAAGACAGGGGCGCGGAAATCGGAAGCGTGTTGCCGCCAAGAACGACGAATCGGCAAGGGACGTCGCCATCAGCGACGCGCGGACAGGGCGGCCAGATGGCCACCGACGTCGAACGGGAGCCTGCGCGCCCCATGTTGCCGACATGCAACAGTACGCGACGGCGCGACCGTGTCGAAGTGAATTTTTTCTTGTGCGCAGTACGCGACGATGCTCGACATTGGCGCGAGTGACACCTGGCTCGGCAGCATCGGGCCAGGAGCGGAACCGCCATGCAAGGGAACGAGCGGGCAGCAGGCGATGATTGCGGCAGGCAGGACTTCGAAGACAGCATGCGCCGTGACCTCCGGCATGGATTCGCGCCTTTGCGGCCTTTCAGGGACTCGCCGGACGCAGGGTGAGCCGGTGCTGGAGCCAGGCCATGCGACCTTCGGAACGTCCTTGATCGCTGCACCGGAAGGCGTTGGCGAATTCCGTTCGCGCTCCCTTCGCGCGTTCCGGAATCTCCGGCGCAGGGGCCTTGACAGGCACGTCCGGCTCCAAGTACGCCGGGTTGCCGGGTTGCCGGGTTGCCGGGTTGCCGGGTTGCCGGGTTGCCGGGTTGCCGGGTTGCCGGGTTGCCGGGTTGCCGGGTTGCCGGGTTGCCGGGTTGCCGGGTTGCCGGGTTGCGTCACCTTCGCGTA
>JAJDVJ010000135.1 GCA_022826205.1 Silicimonas sp.
AAAGCCCTCCGGGCATCCGCTCATGTCGTTCATGACGTCCTCCTTGCATTCGGCGCGGCATGGATTGCGTCGTGACCCTCACGCGTCCTGACAGACGCGTCGTTGCCATCCACGTGACGAAGCCTACGCGATGTTCCCGGATTGTTCAAGCCTGAATGTTGCGTTGGTTGCTCGTTCATGCGGCAGCACGCCGGTCGCCATGATCACTCCCCGCGACAAAGGCAAACTCGCTTACCGCCGCCCCGGGCTTACGCTTCCGGAACTAGGCACCGCCCAAGCATCGGTTGATCAGTCAAGGCTGACATGCATGTAGTATGAACGTCATCGCACCATTGCTGCCACATTGCCGCCGTCGACAGTAAGAATCGCACCCGTCGTCTTTGTGGCCTTGGCCAGATGCAGGAACGCTTCGGCAACGTCTCCTGCAGTCACCTCTCGCTTCAAAAGGTTGCCGCGCATGTATTCTTCATGCGTGACACCACGTGCAGCAGCCCTCTCGGCAACAAGTTCATCCGTCAGTAGCATCGTGCGGATCCTGTCGGCATTCACCGCGTTCGCGGTGATGCCCGATGCACCATGCTCAATCGCATACTGGCGAACAAGTGCCATCAGCGCAGCTTTGGACGTGCCGTAAGGACCGAATCCAGGACCTGGGTTCAGTGCCTGCTTCGAAACGTTGAAGACGATTGCCCCACCCGTTCCCTGCGCCTCCATGATCCTGACGCACTCTCGCGCCATCAGGTGATGCGACCAGAAATTTAGCTCGAAAGCCCTGCGGAATAAGGCGTCATCAACGCAATCGAGCGACCCTCGAAACGCCCCGCCCGCATTGGATATCAGGACATCGACGCCGCCATGCCGACACACCACCTTGCGAACCGCATCCTCGACAGCACGGGGGACCGTAACATCGCAGACGACCGCCATGGCGCCGGTCTCAGACGCAGCCTGATGGGCGCGCTCGGCATCAATGTCGAAGATCGCGACCTCGGCCCCCTCGGACCGCAGCAGCCTTGCAATTGCAAGACCGAGACCGCTTGCGCCACCTGTCACTATTGCTATCTGCCGATTCAGCGGCCTTTCGACGGACTTGGCCTGCTTCGCTTGTTCGAGCGACCAGTATTCGATGTCAAAAAGATCCTCTTCAGGCAGCGCGATGAATGTCCCGATCCCCTCGGCCTTGCTGATGACATCCACCGTGGCTTCGGCAATATCGGCACAAACCGAGGCGTCTCCCGCCGACTTGCCAACGCCGAACAGCCCCATTCCCGGCACGTAAACAACGCGTGGCACGGAATCGAGCTGCATGAGCCCGCCACCCGAACGTGCGTTGTTGCGTTCGAAGTAGACGTCATACTCGTCGCAATAGTTCCTGACACAGACAGAAAGCTCCTCAGCGAACGCATCCAGCCCGCCGCTCTTGGGAGCAGGCGCCACCAAGCCGAAACGCTTTATCCGGATCGAGTGATCCGGTGTAGCGTTACCCCTCGTCGCATAGTCGCCTACATCAGCACCATCGACAAATGCCCGAATCTGGTCGGAGCTGCGAAAGTCCAGGATCCAGCGATCGGGCCGTCCTTCAACGTCGCCAGGCTGCGCCAACGCACCACGAATCAAAGGGGCGATCTCGCTTACCTCTGGTGCCTTTTCTGGAAGCCTAGCCGGGAGGAACGGCCGCGCGGCACCGGCATCCAGCCGCTTCTCGGCAGCGGCGCACATGCGGATCATGTCTTCATAGGACTGGCGGGGGTCATCATGAAAGGTGAAGATCCCGTGACACATCAGGATCAAGTGTTTCGCCCCGGGTGACTCATCCAGCTGCTTACAGACTAACTGGGCCAGCATGAAGCCCGGCATGACATAGGGAATGATCGTCGTGTCCGGAAACAGATCGCGAACGATGTCTTCGCCGTTGGGTTGGTTGGTCAGCGAAATGATAGCGTTCGAGTGCGTGTGATCTACGTGCTTATGTGGAATCGTTGCATGCAGAACTGCTTCGATCGACGGATCCGGGGCATTAGGATCGAGAAGCAGGCGTCGCTGCGTCGCGACAAGGTCCGCATCGCTCAGCGTCGAAACGCGCGCTAGCCCGGCCAATGGAGCCAGCTCAACTGCTGGCAGGCCTGCAGGCATGATCGTGCCCATGTCCCAGCCCGAGCCCTTGACACACAGCACGTTGTGCTCGCATCCCAGCGCATCCAGCATCCGCGTCTTCACCGAAGTGTTGCCGCCTCCATGCAGAACAAGCCGAGGTTCCTGCCCAAGAAGACGCGTCGTATACGTCCGTATCGCAAGATCTTCGTTGACGCCCTGTTCGGCGCAGCTCGAGATCAATGCCTGCAGACTTGAGTCATCCCAGCGTGATTGCATCCTGCCCCCCAGCACGTGCCGTTTCGGTTCTCATGCCCGTTCAAGCGCCTTTAGTTCATCTTGATGCGTGCCGTGTCTTGGCAACCTTGGCCTCTCGCATCCAAGCACGAGCATGAGCGTGTCGCGTACGAAGATGCTATGCGCCGCCTCCTCAATCAGTTCGGCAAGGTGCTGCGCAGCCATCAGGGTCTTGCCCACCCCAATTGTGCCATGGTTGGCGAGCACCGCCGCTTTGACCGACTGGGCGTCAAAGACCGGCCCGATCTGCGCCGCAGTCTGAGTGCCACTGTTCTCAGACAACGGAATCAGGGGGATGCGCCCGATTTTCTCGACCGTCTGCACCGTCAGGCACGGTATTTCCTGACCCGTGCTAGTATATCCCGTCGCCCAAGGGCTATGGCAATGTAGAATAGCACAAACGTCCTCCCGGCGCCTGTAGAGATCGAGGTGGATTTCCAAGTCCTTGGACGGCTTCAGATCCTGTTCCGACGGCAGGATCGTGCCGTCCAACATCACAACCTGCAAGTTCTCGCGGGTGCATTCGTTGAAACCAACTCCTGATGCCTTGATGACGATGGCATGCCGTTCACCAAGTCGTAGGGAGAGATTGCCGCCCGAATTTGTCTGCAGGCGCAGGTCAAAGCAGCGTTTCGCAACGGCGATGAGGTCGTCTTTCCTTTTGGCAATATCGGTCTGGTCCAGCATGCAATGCCCCTAGAGATGGGGTTTCAGGCGTTCAAGCACGCGCTGCGCAGTTGGCTGCGCGTTGATGTGATGCGGTATGGACTCGACGTCGTAGTGACGGGCTCGCGCGACAAGTGTCTCGAGACAAATGATGCGTAGCGCATTGTCCTCGATTTCGCCGCCCGGGCAATCCCGGTGCGAAAACCCGCCCATTGGCACAATGACATGCACCGGTGCATTGGCGGCGTTGAGTTGGATGGCGAGAGCCTCGCACGTTTGCGCCATTTCTTCCGGAGTAACCTTTACGTGAGTGAAGCAGCTCGAATGCTGATAATGCGGACGTGCGCTGTGCACCTGCGCCAGAGTGTCGAGAGGCCCGAGCCCGAGAAAGTTCAGGCCGCCGGGAACAACGATCTGCGGCAGGTCGGCGGCAGCGGTGAATCTGTTCTTGATTGGGACATGGTCGCCGGCAAAGAGCAGCCGGTTCAGCTCATGGCATGTCAGGTCGATCACCGCTTTGAAGGCACCTTCCTCGGCACATCGCGCAAAGCCTGCTCCGCCAAACCCATTTGCATGAAAGACGGCACATTCTTCACCCATGTCGCGTAGTCCGGTCTGAATGGCGATTGCCGCGTCACCGGTCGCTCCCAGTGCGGTCATGCCGATCATGGACTTTGCCGGCGGCGGACCTGAGATCGGCTGATCACACATGCCCGCGATCGTCGCCGCTGCCGACACGAAAACCTGACGCAGCACACTGTTGAGGCCGAGTATGTCCACGAGCGTCGGCACAATGACGAAGACCTTGTCCGACAATGCCGGACGCGGATCGAATGGCAGCGTCGTAATCAGGACCTTGGGATGCAGGGCTGGCAGTGCATCGTAGACCCGCAACACGATTTCGCCGCCCGTTCCGCCCCCGATGCCGACAACAACACCGATCTCATCCGGTGTCTGGCAGGCGAGCGCTCGGCCGACGCGCGCAGCAACTTCGGACATGCGGCGGTTCTTTTCGGTGCCACCCAGCGTGGATGCGCCGCCTTGAAGGGAAATGTCGACAAGCTTCACAGACACGCCAAGCCGCTCCAGTTCCTTGCGCAGGAAGGACGCCTCTGCCTCCTTGGTTCCCAGCGTGGCGAGCAGAGTTGCAGTTGCGGCCATCACCTAACCCTTGACCGCGCCGGCGGTCATGCCCGTGATGATCTGACGCGACGCAACCAGCGCAAACAGGATGGGCGGCACAGCCAGCAACATGCCTGTGGCCGTGATCTTGCCCCGCTCGATGTTGAATTCGCTGGTGTTGTTCACGATCAGTATCGGTACGGTCTTGGTGTTCCGGTCGGACAGCGCGGAGGCTAGGAGATGCTCGTTCCACGCTATGCGAAACGTGAAGATGGCGGCGGCGGCAAGCCCCGGCTTGATCAACGGCATCACAATTCGAAAGAACACTCGAAACGGACCCGCTCCGTCGATCCGTGCGGCTTCCTCAAGTGAACGCGGAACCTGCACGATGAAGCTCTGCAGGATCCAGTTCACGAAAGGCAGGTTCATCGCGACATAGATCAGAATGATTCCAGAATGCGTTCCGGCAGAGCAGACATCGCCACGACCGCCAATGACATCACGGATCCAGGCACCGACAATCATCTCGAAGAACACCACGGAGGTCGCGAATTTCAGCGTGACTGAGACGCTCTCCCAAAACGTGGCATCCAGCCAGAGCTTCGTGTAGTTGCCGAATCCGACGAACTCACTTTCCGACAGTGTCTGGCTGGGATCCCACGCCCGGAAGCTCCCGTAGACCATGTACAGCAGCGGGAAAAAAAGCGCGACCAACACTATGATCGCGGCCGGCGCCAAGAACAGGTACGGAGTCGCAGTGTTGAGCTGGTAGCGTTTCACGGAAATGAGGATTGCCTCGATAACCCTTGGTTGGCAAGCGTGGACGGCAGGACGCACCCGCCGCGATCACTGCGAACGCAAGCGAGCTTGTACGCCTGATCTACACGCTGGTCACCCGAGGGGAGGAATACATGGAACGCAGGATCGAGGTCTACGAGCAGCGCCACGTGGACAGGTCCGTCTCAAAACTCAGGCGGCGGGTGAATCAGCTTGGATACCGTCTGGTCAGGATGATCGATGATCTGGATACGGAAAATGGCAGGGAGTCAATGGCGTTGGAGTGTTCTTACCCAAGAGATGTTCCCATAATTCCCTTTGAATTCAGTCCCAAACATTCGATGGGGTTGTCCTCAAGGACATTGCGGTCGCCTTCGCTGGTGCTGGCAGTTTGTGCGACAGCTCTACCGTATCTTGTGGCAGCGCCAATGTCCGACGTCATCCTGGAAAAATCTACGAAACCGGCGGGACATTCGCACTTCGCGACAGTTTTGCCAAAAAAAGTCCCGTTTGGTATACAAAGGAAACTTTAGTATGCAAAGTTGCGTTTCTTCCTCGATAATTGTAACTGACCCCGGAGGAAGAACTTGGCAGGGCATGTTGAAGAACGTCTCCAACCGCGTCGGTGGCCAGAAACATTCGATGGCAAAGCGCATTGAACAGGCGCTCCTGGAAGAGATTGGCACAGGCGCCCTTAAGCCAGGCCAAAGACTTGACGAGGCCGGTCTTGCAAGGCGATTCGGCACTTCGCGGACTCCGGTGCGCGAGGCGTTGTCCCGCCTGACCGCTCAGGGCGTTCTCGTCCAGGGCGAGAGACGGGGCGTCTTCGTTGCAGAATACAGCCGCGAACAGCTCAGCCAGATATTCGAAGCCATGCACGAAATCGAGACCGCATGCGCAAGGATCGCCTCGCAGCGCCTCACGCTCCTGTCGAGGTCGGAGATCGAGGCGGCGCAGGCTGCCTGCGAGGCTGCTGCGGAAAGCGGTGACCGGCCGCAATACCTGCGTGCGAACGAATCATTTCACATGGCCATCTACCGTGCCACGGGAAATCCGTACATCACCGAAATCGCATCCGAGTTCCGTCGGCGCACCGGCCCCTTCCGGGCAAAGAAGTTCGAGACCCGCGACGACTTAATTGCTTCTGCACGGAGCCATGCGGAATTGATCAATGACATATTCTCCGAGGATTCCGCAACGGCATCCCGAAGCATGCGCAGCCACATGACCGCGAGCTTCCTCGAAACGCTCAGGGCAAATTGACGCCCAGCGCACCGGAGATTGGCCTTGTAAATGTGTCCGTTTTCATACTTTTGTACACAGAATCTGAATCACTGAACGCGGAGCGATCCCATGACCGTTGCAGAGACGAGAATCTTTCCCATAAACACAGGCTGGCTTCATGGGGACCTCGGAACCTACATTTTCTGGAAGGGGCCCGCAGGAAAGAAGAAGTGGCAGCCGGTCTACTGCCACTTCGTCGACACCGGCGAGCACAAGATCCTGATCGACACCGGGCTGCCGGATCAGGAACGCGCCAGCAAGTATCACCACAACTGCGAGAAGCGAGGCTGCCTGCAGGTCCACGAACATCTCGAACAGAAACTCGGCCTGCATCCCGACCAGATCGACGTGATCATCTTCACCCATCTTCACTGGGATCACGTACAGAACATGAAGGAGTTCAGGAACGCGCGCTACATCGCTCCGAAAGCCGAGCTTGAGATGGCGTACAATCCGCTGCCGCTCTACTACCGCACCTACGAATGCGGCATTCTTGGCATCGAGCCGGCCTATGCAGGATGCGTCTTCGAGGCCGTGGACGGCGAGAGCGAGGTGCTGCCCGGCATCACGATGTTTCCGACTCCGGGACACTCCGTGGGACACATGGCCGTGAGTGTCGCCACCAGTGCGGGCGACATTGTGGTTTGCGGCGACGCGATCTTCGAAGAACGCAATCTGGAACCGAATCCAGACGAAATGTGGCGCTACTGGGTGCCCGCAAGATTCGTCAACTCCTATGAAGGCTGGAAGTCGGTTGAAGAACTGGACAAGCGCGCAGACTACGTCCTGCCGTGCCATGACCATGCGGCGAATGCACGCTCGGACGTCTTTCCCTATGAAGGCATGCCGATTCGCAAGCGACGCCAAGCGATTCCGGGCTACCAGTTCTATTTCGGTGACATGCCGGCCAGCGCGGCCGGAAAGGAGGCGCCTGCAATGGCGGCTGAGGACGTCGATGCTTACATTTCGAGCCTCGCTCGACCAGAAGACATGGAAGACTGATCCCGAATGACTCGTGCCATCGAGAGCATCCTGGAGGTGGCAAAGAGATACGACGCCATAATTCTGGATCAATGGGGAGTGCTGCACGATGGCAGTGAACCGTATCCCGGCGCGGTGACGGCGCTGGAAGCGCTGCGCAGCGCTGGCGTGCGGCTCGCGGTCCTGTCCAACTCGGGGAAGCGGGCATCGGAAAACGAGGCAAGGATCGCGGCCATGGGGTTCGCCCCTGGCCTGTTTGACCAGATAATGACTAGCGGCGAGGCGCTTTGGCAGGACGTAAGGTCCGGCCGCGTGCCGGAACGGAACTACTTTTTTGTCGAGCGGGCGCATGGAGACGCAAATTCTTGGGCCGGCGGACTGGATGTCACGATCTGCGACGTGCCGGAGACGGCCGAGGCAATCCTGATCATGGGGCTTCCCGAAAACGCCGCTGCGGAGGATTGGCAGGACGTTCTGGATCACGCGATGACGGCGAAACTTACGGTCTATTGCTCGAATCCCGATCGCGCCAGTCCGCGTTCAGGGGACTGCAACACGCTGGCTCCCGGCGCACTTGCTCACATGCATATGGTTAATGGAGGCAACGTGGTCTTCTATGGCAAGCCCCAACGTCACGTGTTCGAGGCGATGGAGCGTTCCCTTGGGGGATCGCGCCTGTTGATGGTCGGAGACAGCCTGGAGCACGACATAGCAGGGGCACATGGTGCAGGCTGGGACAGCGTGTTCGTGCAAGGCGGTCTCTTGCGCGAGAATTTCACGACTGGCGATGCGGCGGACACTCTGGTCGAGCTATGCGCTGTGGAGGGCGTGCCGGAACCCACATACCAAATGGAGCTACTTGCATGAACGCATACCTCGCACATCCTGATTCAGAGTTCCGCGCCCTTTCCGCCCGTCTTGGCAAGGATCCGCTTCAGGTCCAAGGCCCTGGAGGAAACACATCCGTGAAGGACGGCGGCGTCATGTGGATCAAGGCTTCGGGAACGGAACTGGCGCACGCGGAACAGAAGGAC
>JAJDVJ010000069.1 GCA_022826205.1 Silicimonas sp.
AAGGTCTGGATGCGCAGCCAGCACTTCAAGGCGCCTATCTCTGGGCGCAGTGCGGAAAATGCGAACCAGCGCGGCATGAACGCCGACTGCGCTGTCATGCATCGGCCCAAGTTCGAGCGCATGTGCATCCTCGGCAATCCAGGGCGAGTGCTCGAAAACGCCACCAAATTCGGCCACGAAGGTCTCCCGGTCCATTTCCGAGGGCCGTACCTTGTGCACCGGAGGATGTTCCGCAGCCCAATGCTCGGCGATCTGGAGCCGCGTCGCGAACCAGACGCCGCCGTGGCTACGGAAATGCTCCAGCATCCGGCGCAGCGCGGCCGCACGGCTTGGGCGACCGATCAGCCGACAATGAAGCCCGACCGACAGCATCTTCGGAACGCCGGCCTGACCCTCCTCGTAGAGCACGTCGAATGCGTCTTTCACCATCGTCTCGAAATCGCGTCCGGATGCAAACCCGGCCTGGATCGCGAACCGCATGTCGTTGCAATCCAGCGTGTAAGGCACGATCAACTGGTCCTTTCCGCCCGCGCGGATCCAGTACGGAAGATCGTCGGCATAGCTGTCGGCGATGTAGGCGAACTCGCCTTCCTCCGCCGCCAGATCGACCGTGTTCATGGAGCAGCGCCCGGTGTACCAGCCACGCGGGGGTGCTCCTGTCACCTCGGCATGGAGGCGGATCGCCTCGCGGACCTGCGCGCGTTCCTCCTCAACGGGCATGTCCTTGTGCTCGATCCATTTCAGCCCATGGCTCGCGATCTCCCATCCGGCCGCCTGCATCGCCGCGACCTGTTCGGGCGCCCGGGCAAGCGCTGTCGCCACGCCGTAGATCGTGACCGGAACGTCCTTCAGGATCCTGTGGACCCGCCAGAACCCTGCGCGCGCGCCGTATTCGTAGATCGACTCCATGTTCCAGTGGCGTTGTCCCGGCCAGGGCTGGGCGCCTGTGACTTCCGAGAGGAACGCTTCCGAGGCCGCGTCGCCATGGAGAATGCAGTTTTCACCGCCCTCTTCATAGTTCAGGACGATTTGCACGGCGATCTTCGCCCCGCCTGGCCAGTTGGCATTGGGCGGTGATGCGCCGTAGCCGGTCATGTCACGAGGATAGCGCGTCAAGGATGGCCTCCATCTCCAAGGTTTGCCACTTGTAAACCAAGACAATTGAATTGCACTTCAAAATATACTTGAAGGTGCCTTCTGACGGGGGCGCTTTGCGGCCCGGCGGTGTCCGAGGATATAAGGCATTGAATGCAGGAGGGACTGACATGGCGGGATACCTCACAACGCACGTGCTTGACACGGCCCGTGGCTGTCCGGCCGAGGGGCTGAAAATCGAGCTTTTCAAGATCGAGGGCGGCACGCGCACGCACCTCAAGACGCTCGTGACGAACAGCGACGGGCGAACGGACGAACAAGTCCTGCCCGAGGACAGTTTCGCGACTGGCGTCTACGAGCTCGTCTTTCACGCAGGAGACTATCACGCCGCCGCCGAAGCGTCGGCCGAAAGACCGCGATTTCTTGATGTCGTTCCCGTCAGGTTCTGCATGCCCGAGGCATCGCACTACCATGTGCCGCTGCTTCTCTCACCCTTCGGCTACTCGACCTACCGGGGCAGTTGAACCCGCTTTTCGGCGTTTCGGACAATCGCGCTGACCCGTTCGATCATGAACTCCATGAAGAGCCGCGTCTTCGGATCCTGCCGCCTGCGATGGGTGAACAGGCAAGCCATCTGGATCGGTTCTGGCGGCGTCTTTGTCGCCACCGGCACAAGGCGTCCGGTCTTCAGGTGCTCGGCCACCTCGAAGACTGGCTTCAACGCGACGCCGTGTCCGGCGAGTGCCCAGTCGGTCAACACGTCCCCGTCATCCGACTCGTAGCGCCCGGTCACCCGGAACCGCTTGGGACCCTCTGACGTTGTCAGGCGCCACTGGAATTCGGTTGCGCCGGGAAACCGCAGGTTGAGGCACTCATGCCCATCGGCAATGAGTTCGTCCCCGTCAGACGGATGTCCACGCGTCTCGAGATACTTGGGAGAAGCGCAGAGGACGCGCTCAACATCAGCGAACTTGCGGATGCGGAGATTGCTGTCCTCAGGCTTGCCGAGGAAGAAGGCGAGATCGAGGCCCTCCGTCGTCAGGTCGACCTTGCGATCGGTCAGGCGCAACCGGACGCTTACCTCCGGGTAAAGATTCAGGAATTCCGGGACTTGCGGAGCAACAAGACGACGCCCGACACCGAGTGGTGCAGCGACGTAGAGCGACCCCTTCGGATTTTCCGTGATGTTGACCACCTGGGCCTCGGCATTCTCGACAGACTCGAGAACCGCGCACGCGCCGCTGTAGAACGCCCGGCCCTGCTCGGTCGGCGTCAGGCTTCGCGTCGTGCGCTGAAAGAGACGGACGCTCAGATGCTCTTCCAGCTGCGAAATGCGCGAGGATGTGACCGCAGGCGAAATCCTGAGATCGCGCCCGGCGGCGGACATGCTGCCTAGTTCGTAGACACGCACGAAGGTCCGGATGTTGTCGAAATAGGACATTGTTCTGGTTTTTTTGATGCAGCTTGGTATCTTACCTCAATACCAGAACAATGCTCGCCCGCCTAGTCTGCCCTGGAACCGACATCAAGGGACGCACGCCATGTACGACCTCGCCGCAATCTGGGACTGGGTGGCCTTCGCGGTCCGCTGGCTTCACGTCATCACGGCGATCGCCTGGATTGGCTCGTCGTTCTATTTCATCGCGCTCGATCTCGGGCTGAAGCAAGCACCCAACTTGCCCGCAGGCGTGCATGGCGAGGAATGGCAGGTGCACGGGGGCGGCTTCTACCACATTCGAAAATACCTCGTCGCGCCAGAGAACATGCCGGAGCACCTGGTCTGGTTCAAATGGGAGAGCTACACGACGTGGCTGTCGGGCGCTGTACTCCTCATGATCATCTACTGGCTCGGCGGAGAGCTGTACCTGCTCGACCCGACCAGGGCGGACCTGTCGCTCTGGCAGGGCATCCTGATCTCGGCCGCGGCGATCGGTGTGGGCTGGCTTCTGTACGACTTTCTCTGCAAGTCCAGGCTCGGCGACCATCCCACTGCGATGATGCTGGCTCTCTTCCTGATAATCGTCGCGATGAGCTGGGGCCTCAACCAGCTCTTCACGGGCCGTGCCGCGCTCATTCATCTCGGGGCATTCACCGCGACGATCATGACTGCCAACGTCTTCTTCATTATCATTCCAAACCAGAAAATTGTCGTGGAGGACCTGAAGGCAGGTCGCACGCCCGATCCGGAATACGGAAAGATTGCCAAGCTCAGATCAACGCACAACAACTACCTGACCTTGCCGGTCATCTTCCTGATGCTCTCGATCCACTATCCGCTTGCCTTCGCGACGGAATACAGCTGGATCATCGCGAGCCTGGTGTTTCTGACGGGCGTCACGATCCGGCACTACTTCAACACGATGCACGCGACGGGATCGGGGCCGCACTGGACTTGGGCAGCCACGGCCATTCTCTTTGTCATCATGGCCTGGCTTTCGGTGGCACCGATGCTCGACAGCCTGGAAGAGGCCGAAGCACGTACGTTCACGCCCCTTGAGCAACAGTTCGCTTCGGCCGACGGGTTTGGCGATGCCTTCGACGTGGTGCTTGGCAACTGCTCGATGTGCCACGCGCGCGAGCCGGTTTGGGAAGGCATGCACTGGCCTCCCAACGGCGTGGTCCTGGAAACGGAATCCGACGTCGCGCGCCACGCAAGGCAGATATTTCTCCAAGCGGGCGTGACCCATGCCATGCCGCCGCCAAACGCGGTGTCAACCATGGACGCGGGCAGCCGCGCCAAAATCGTTGCCTGGTACCGCAACGCGACACTCAGCAGAGACTGATGCGCGCGCGACTCGGCTCTGCCGGTTGTGCGTACTTCGTGACGGGCCGCATTGCTGATTCAACACGCATTGACCGCCGCTCAGTCCCGAAAATAAATATTCTCGAAGCGCCCCAATTTGACAGGAACACACGAGAAGCAAGATCTTGCGCGGTCAGCGGCGCATCTGGTGAGGGCAAGGCGAACAGGGAACAAGCGGCCCTCATGTGTGGCTGATAGTCTTCCCCGGCATCAGCAAGACCGACTTAATCGCGGTCTCCATCACGCCTGGATTCGTCCATCTCCGCGGGCAACCGAAGAGGTCTGCGAATCTTCCCGCTCCTTCGTGCCGGATCCTTAGTCGGATTGATTCAGTGCAAGCCGGGCGTCGACGATTTCTACGGTGTCGTCCACGGTTGCGTTCTCGAGGCCGAGCGTCTTGCCGATTGCCTGAACGAGCTTGTCCACGCGCTCGATATGCGGAGCTCCCGCAAATGCGGCCCGTGCGGCCGAGGACGGCTTCAGAAGGCTCTCCGCTGCCCTGGCATACTTCTCGAACGGCACACTGTCATCCGGGCTGGCTCCGAGCCGTGCAGCGACGGAATCCACCCAGGCATAGATCTCCCGGGACAGTTCGATGTCGGAATGAACCGCCTCCTTGATCGACCGAGGCGCATCTGGCGTTATCGCCCTGTAGTTTCCTGTCAGGAGCATCGACCACTTCGCGAACGGTACAAAGAGAGAGTCGTGCACGCGCAACTTCACGGGCACGTCCTGCCCGTCCAGTCGGACGGAAGCGACGTCTTCGGCCAAGCGATTCAGGATCGCGTTGTGCGCCTCTGACGCGAACGTCGCCGCCTTGAAGTTGGTGGGCAGCCCAACATGCAGAAAGTTCAGGCTTTCCTCGGGTGGTCGAAACGCCTGCGGGTCCGGACTGCACAGGGTCACGCAGTCCGGTTTGAATGCATCCCAAACCTTGGGCTCAGTGTAGCAGTGCCTCAGCGCTTCCGTCTCGAGGCCAGGAATGCGGCGAAGGTAGGCAAGGGGCGGCATGTTCATGATCGAAAGGCACGGCTTTCCCGCTTCGGCAATCTTTTTCATCAACCCCCAGACCGGCGGTGCACGAAACTGCGGCTCCTGCATGGCCAGCCCCACCAGATCGTATTCGTCCGGATCCACTTCATCCGGAGTCTTCGCATCCAGGCGTCCGGGCTGCTCGCCAGATCGAATCAAGCGCGGCTCGCCTTCACCCTTCAAGGTGATCCTGACGATCGTTCCCGCCGCATTGATCAGTTCCGCCTCGTCCGGCAGGCAGACGAGCGTGACGTCATGGCCGGCCATCAACAGCTTCGTCGAGAGAAGCGACCCGTAGGACGCGCCCAGAATTACGATACGACAAGACACTACAATCTCCTTTCTCTTCCGTTCGGGGCAATAACCATATGGTGGCACTCAACTTCAACCACTTCGTCCAATTGAACTCTCTGCACAGCGTCGGGCCACCCCGCCAACGATCTTCAAGTTCAAGCCGGCCCAGTGCTGCGGATCCGCTCAAGGTGCATCCTCGCCGAGCCACAAGCCCATTTCCTGCAATGGCCATTTGAAATCTGCACGCAGAGCCCGCAGGAGCACAGTGCACGACAGCACGCATGGATACTCTTTCACGCGAGTCGAACTGTTCAGCGTTTCGCTGCTTGGAGCCTTTCCGTCGGGCCTGTTGCAACCGCCATCTTTGATACGCGGCGACGGATGCAGATTCGTGGTCCCATGCCGTCACACGTACCTAAAGCTCCGTGAACACGTCGTCGAACATCTCCCGCAGGGCGTTCTTCTGGACCTTGCCCATTGTGTTGCGCGGCAGTTCGCCCATGAAAAAGATCGCCTTGGGTTGCTTGAACTTTGCCAATCGGTCCTGCAGCGCCGCCTGGATGTCCTTGGCTTCGAGCTTGCTGCCGGACTCGCGCACGACTACTGCCACAACCCCTTCCCCGAAATCCGGATGCGGCACGCCAATGACCGCGGACTCCGCGATTCCCTCCAGTCCGTCGATCTCCCCTTCAACTTCCTTAGGATAGACGTTGTACCCACCTGAGATCACCAGGTCCTTAGCGCGTCCGACAATGGTGATGTAGCCGTCGGCATCAATCTGAGCCATATCGCCGGTCACAAAGAAACCGTCTTCGCGAAATTCTTCCGCCGTCTTGTCTGGCATCCGCCAGTATCCCTTGAACACGTTGGGGCCGCGAACTTCCAAGATGCCGATCTCGCCCTGCGGCACCTCGATGCCGGACTCTGCATCTACAATTCTCGATTCGACACCAGGCAACGGAAGGCCAACCGTCCCGGCCCGACGCTCGCCGTCGTAAGGATTCGACGTGCTCATCGTTGTTTCGCTCATGCCATAGCGTTCAAGAATGCGGTGACCGGTACGTGCCTCGAATGCCCGATGGGTTTCGGCCAGCAAAGGCGCGGACCCCGAAACGAAAAGCCGCATGTGCCTGGTCACCTCACGGTTGAAACGCGCATCGCCCAGAAGTCGGCCGTAAAATGTCGGCACTCCCATCATCGTGGTGGCCCGCGGCAATTGCGCCAACACGGTGTCGACATCGAACCTCGGCAGGAAGATCATCCGTCCGCCGACTCGCAACAGAACGTTGATTGCCACGAACAACCCGTGCGCGTGAAAGATCGGCAGTGCATGGAGCAAGGTGTCCGAGGAAGTAAAGCGCCAAGTCTCAACAAGAGCGTCGGCGTTCGACAACAGGTTGTCATGGCTCAGCATTGCACCCTTCGAACGACCAGTCGTGCCCGAGGTGTAAAGGATCGCGGCCAGATCGTCGGTGCAGCGCGCGACAGTTGCGAATTCCTCAGGCGCTTCGGCCGCACGTTCGACCAACGTGCCGACCGCCGTCCCGTCGAGCGTCAGCAGCGTGATTCCCTTGGCGTTGGCCACAGGTCGCAGCACTGCCTCGGCGGCAGGGGCGCAGACCGCAACGCGCGGCTCTGCGTCGCCGAGAAAGTAATCGAGTTCGGCGGTCGTGTACGCGGTGTTGAGCGGCAGAAACAGCGCGCCGGTGCGCAGGCAGGCAAGGTACAGGGCCAGCGCCTCAGCCGACTTCTCCGTCTGCATCGCCACCCGGTCGCCGGGCTGCACTCCGACCCCCGTGAGCACGTTCGCGATCCGGCCGGACAGGCGATGGAGCGCGTCACCAGACATCTCGCTGCCGTCAGGCCGGATCAGTACCGCGTCCCCTCGCATGTCAAGCGGCGCGACTAGCGCGTCTGCCAGTGGATTCATCCCGATAGCCCTTTCCAAAGCATGTAGATCGCGCCGATGCCGACGAAAGTCTCCAGAACAAGCGTATGCACCCGAATCGAAGTTCGTCTCACGATCCAGCGACCGACTGCATGGCCAGGGAACGTACATAACCCCAAGACCACGCCCAGTCCGGCCAGTTCCGCTGTCAAGAGCGGTGACAAACCGAAGGCGATGGTCTTTGTAACGTTCAGCATCACCCCGCTTACCGCAACAGTCGCCAGGAGCGTTTCGCCCACGATACCAGCTCCCAGCATGAATGGAGCAAGGATCATGCCAGCACCGAAACTGGTGCCGGAAATGAATCCGTACGGCACTGCCACCACCGCAATTGCCCTGCGTGGTACTTCGATGCTTTTGCCGGCCAGGTAGCGCCTGAGCGGCATCGTCACGAGGAGGAACGTGCCCAGAAACAATGCGACCGCTTGTTCAGAAAGCTCGACATAGAACAGGACACCCAGCACGATGAACGGCAACCCGAAGCACATCAGCATGCGAAATGCGCCCCAGTCCACCGCCTTGCGGAAGAGCCAGGCCCGTGAAGCATGGCTGATCATCATGGCGGTCGCCACGACCGGCACTGTCTCCTTGACCCCCAGGACTGGCGCGACCGCGATTGCCATCAACAACGCCCCGGCAAAGCCGCCGACGCTGTGCAGCACCGCAGTGCCGAAGGCCGCTGCCGCCAGATAGATGAATAGCAAGGTGCCGTATTCCACGCCGTCAACGGCCCTTGAATTCAGGTTTTCGCTTTTCCATGAAAGCCTTGCGCCCCTCGACATAATCTTCCGAGGCGAAACAGTCGGCGACCATTTCGTCGCAGCGCGCCAAGTCGCGTGCCGACGGATCTGCATGCATCACTTGGGTCGAGATGTACTTCATCGCCCGAATTGTCAGAGGTGCGTTGCCGGCGATGGTCTCCGCCAGCTCCGCCACGCGAGCTTCCAGGGCATCCTCGGCCACGACCTCCTGGACCAGCCCGATCCTTAGGGCCGTTTCCGCATCGATCGACTTGGCCGTGAACATCAGTTGCTTCGCAGAGGCGGCACCTACGGCATTCACCAGTCTCCGAATCGCATCAAAGGGATAGCCCAGCGCCAACTTCGCCGCAGGCATGGCAAAGCGCGACCTGTCCGAAGCGATGCGTATGTCGGCGCATGCCGCCAGATTCAACCCGCCGCCAATACAATGGCCGTTGATCATGGCGATGGTGGGCTTGGGATAGTCCTCGATGATGCCATAGACGGATTTGAGCCGGGCGTCATAGCGCTCGGTCGCCTCCTTCGAGCCACGCTCCTTCTCGAACTTCGAGATGTCGGCACCCGATACAAAGGCCTTGCCGCCGGCGCCAGACAGGACCGCCACCCGCACAGTTTCATCCTCGGCGAAGGCCGACAACGCCTGTTCCACCGCGTGCCACATTTCCAGCGAGACGGCATTGTGCCTTTCGGGGTTGTTGAAGATCACGTGTCCGGCCGCACCCTCGACACGGGCGAGGATCTTGTCGGTCGGCAGAGCAAGCGCGGTGTCAGTGGTCATTTTGCGGTTCCTTGTTTGTCGGTCACACGACGGACTGTTCTTGAAGCGTTGCGATGTCGTCCGCATCGACCCCAAGCTCTTTCAGGATCTCCATCGTATGTTGACCCCGCGTCGGCGGTGAAGCTGCAAAGGAGCTTGGAGTGCGGCTCAGCTGGAATGGCTGGGCCAAGGCACGGGTTTCGCCGAAAGGCTCTGTGGCGAGCGGCTGGGCGATGCCCAGATGCTCAACCTGCGGGTCCTCAAACATCTCGTCGATGCCGTAGATCGGACCGCAGGGCACGCCTGCTTCGGTAAGGACGTCGACCCATTCGGCACTGGTCCGTTCCTTGACGATTTCGCCAATCGCCGCATTCAATTCGTCGCGCCGTGCCTTGCGCTTGCTGTTGGTCGCAAGGCTCTCATCCTCGGCCCAGTCCCGCCGACCGAGAGCGCCGCAAAGCCGTTGCCAGATCTGATCACCCGCAACGGCGATATTGATCGCTCCGTCCTTGGTCGGAAAGCGGTTGGTCGGCACGCTCGTCGGGTGCTCGTTGCCTGCTTGCGGCGCGACCTCGCCCTGCATCAACCAACGCGCAGCCTGAAAGTCCAGCATGAAGATCTGCGACTGCAAGAGCGACGTCGACAGCCACTGGCCTTCATGCGATTTCTCGCGCTCGATCAGCGCTGTCAAGATACCTAGCGCGGCGAAGAGACCCGCCGACAGGTCGGCAATGGGGATGCCCACCCTCATCGGACCGCCGTCGGGATCGCCCGTTATCGACATCAGGCCACCCATTCCTTGAGCGATTTGGTCAAAGCCCGGGCGCTTGGCGTAGGGCCCGGTGTGGCCGAATCCCGAAATGCTGGCGAGGATGATCTTCGGATTGATCGCCTTCAGGCTCTCGTAGTCGAACCCCAACCGGTCCTTCACATCGGGGCGAAAGTTCTCAACCACCACATCCGCCGTCGCCGCCAGCTTGCGGAACAGCTCCATGCCATTCGGATCCTTCAGATTCAGCGTCAACGAACGTCGGTTGCGCTGCAAGTTCTGCCAGTCGGCGGTGTTCCGACCCGCACCCAAGGCCCCGTCGGCTTCAAGCGAAGCAGGCTGTTCGATCTTGATGACATCGGCCCCCCAATCGGCAAGCTGTCGCACGGCGGTTGGACCCGAGCGAACACGTGTCAGGTCAAGCACACGGATATGCGAGAGCGCAGATGATGCGGGCTGATGTGGCATGTCGATCTCCTCTCAAGCGCGGAACCGGGTCAGGTCACATGGCTGGTCTGTGGTGAATGCGGCAGCGCAAAATGCGTGATACTGGTCGGCCAGCACATCTGGCCAACCCCCGAATTCTGTGTTGGCGCGGAACTTTGCCTCGAGCTCGGTGTCGCTCAGCGGATCGTTGCGGCCACCGCGCATGCAGGGTTGCACCGCCTTCAATTCCGTTCCGTCCCGCAACCGGACAGTGATGGCACCGACATAGTTTTCGGGGTACGGGTCATCGAGATCGACCTCGTAGCGAACCCTTGCGGCAGTCTTCAACAGCTCCGGCTCGCGTATCATGTCGCCGGTAAATTCACTTAGCCCGGCAGCACCCCGTACGAGCCCCAGGGCGATGCAATAAGGCACGCTGAACTTGGCGGAATACGGCGTCGAGGGCGCGACCTTTTCCGCCATGGGTTCCCAAAGCCGGTGCAGGATCGCTTCGGCCGTCGGTGCGACGATCTCTTCCACCGCATCGAGATCGGGCACTTGCGCTCGCAGCTTGATCGCGGCGTCAATGAATGGCTGAGCCATTGTCCCGCAAGCGTATGGCTTGAACGCGAGGCCTTCCAGTTCCCAGGCCTCTCCAAGCCCTATCGTCAGCCGTCCGAAATCGCGCGGAATCGCAGGGTGGGCGAAGGCCGTGAAGAAGCCGTGCTCACCTTCGAACACGGTGCGTGGGCCGGTGAAGCCGCGCTCGGCCAGCGCGGCGGCGCGGATGCCGGACTGCGCCGCCCAACCCGGATGCAACCGCTTGGTCGAGGTCCCCTCGGCCAGGTACTCGATGATCCCGGACGCCATGGAACCCGCGATGCCCATGGCACAGGCCGTCTGTTGCGGCATCAGTTTCTTGGCAACGGCAACACCGAAAGCCGCGGCAAGGGCGCCGACGACAGCGGTGGGGTGGAAGGCCGCGCGATGGATTGCCGTTGGTGCCACGACGGCCATTCGGCAAGCAAGTTCTCCCCCGGCCGCGAGTCCGCGCAAGAGATCCTCTCCCGACAGCCCGTCGCGCTCGACCACTGCAAGAAGCGCGGGAACCAGCACCGCACCGACATGCATCGGCGTGCCTTCAAACGTGTCGTCGAAATCCTCGCCGTGCGCGGCTATCCCCGAGATCAGCGCCGCGTCCCCCGCGCTGAAACCGCCGTCGTGCCCGATGGCGGTGCATGCGCCAACCACCTCGACGCTGTTGCAAGCGGCGGCGACGTAGTCTGTGCCGCGCGCCGCAACCATCAGTCCTCCGGCATCGAGCATCGCGCGGCGCAGCGTTGCCGCGACGCCATTCGGAATCTCCGAGGCGGTCAGGTCATTGCCCCAGCCGGCGAGTGTTTCCGCGATCGCTGCCATCGAAACGGATCAGTCGAGATAACTGCCGCCGTTGACGTGAATTGTCTGGCCGGTGGTGTAGGCGGCACTAGGGTGACAAAGACACGCCACGGCGTGCGCGACTTCCGTCGGCGTGCCCTGTCGGCCCAGTAGGTTTGGATGGCCGCCGTGCGGCGAGGCTCCTGCCGAGGCGCCGCGCACTGTATCGATCATTCCGGGAACGACAATGTTCGACGTAATGTTGTCGTCCGCAAGCTCCGCGGCCAAGGCCCTGGTCACACCGACCATCGCCATCTTCGAGGCAGCGACATGCACCCGATCCTTGGAACCTCGATGCGCCGACAAGCCGCCGATGTTGACGATCCTGCCCCATCCCGAGGCGGCCATGTGTGGCGCGGCGGCCTGCGCGCATAGCACCGGCGCCTCGACATTGGTGCGCATTATCGCCTGGAAATTCTCCAACGATATGTCGGCCAACGCATGGTTGCCGCGTATCGCCGCATTGTTGACCAGGACATGGAGCTTGCCGAAAGAATCCAGCGCGGTTTGCACGAGCGCCCGCGCGCCCGCCGGATCGGTCAGGTCGCCGACCCAGGTTGCGGCGCCCGCGCCCTCGGTGCGAACCAGTTCAGCGGTTTCCTCGGCCCCGACACGGTTCCCGGCCGCATGCGTCACCACGTTGGCGCCCATCCGCGCCAGATGCAGACAAATCTCGCGACCGATGTTCATTGCCGAGCCGGTGACGATCGCGGCGGCACCGTCAAGCGGTTTGCGCATGCTGCCCACCTACTCTCCCTCCTTGGTCGCCAAGAGCAGTTTCTTGTTGCGCCGAGCCTTGATCGCGCTCCTGACCGGACCGGCCAGCGACAGAATCGTCAGGCCGAAGAACAACAGAACCAACGGCCGCTCCATCATCGACAGGATTGAATTGTCATGGATGATCATTGCCTTCGAGAAGTTCTCTTCCACGATCGGGCCCAATACCAGCCCCATGATCAGGGGTGCCGGCCCGAAGCCGAAACGCAGCATGAAATAGCCAACGATCCCGGCAATCGCCATGACCCAAATGTCAAAGAAGGACGAAGAGTGCGCATACGACCCGATGATCGCAAACACCAGCACCGAGGGCCAAAGGATCGTGCGCGGGATCAGCGTTAGCTGGCTGAACAGCTTGGCGCCAGCGATCCCGATGGCCATGAACGCCAGGTTGGCGATCAGCATGGCTGCAAAGATCGCGTAGAGAAACTGCGGCTGATTCTCCAGGAGGTACGGTCCCGGCTTCAGCCCGTGCATGACCATCGCGCCAAGAATCAGCGCCGTCGAAACCGATCCTGGGATCCCCAACGCCAAGGTTGGCACCATTGCGCCTCCGGTGGCTGCGTTGTTCGCAGCTTCGGGCCCGGCGATTCCCTCGGGTATGCCGGTTCCGAACTCCTCCTTGCGGTCCGACCAGCGCCGCGCCTCGTTGTAGCCCATGATGGCGGCAACGGTTGCGCCTTCGGCAGGAAGGATTCCGATGAAGGTCCCTAGTCCGCTGGAACGCAGAACTGTGTACTTTATCCGCCGAATGTCCCCGCGGCTCGGCAGCTTCATCACGTTGGCGCGAACACGTTCAAAGACCGTTTCGCCGACCCGGGCCTGTCTAAGGAGCTCTGCAACCGCGAAGAGGCCGATCAGGACCGGCACGAACGGCAGCCCGTCATAGAGCTCATTAACGCCGAAAGTGAAGCGCTCGACGCCGGTGGTCAGGTGAATGCCAATCGTCGAGAGAAACACGCCGACGAATCCGGCGATCAGGTTGCGGATGGACGATTTGCCGCTGATCGAGGCCAGCATGGAGAGAGCGAAGAGGGCCAGCGCAAAGTACTCCGCCGAGGTAAAGGTGATGGCGATCCTGGCCAGCAGGGGTGCAGCCAGAAGCAGAATCAGCAAGCTGAGAATTCCACCGGTGACACTGGAGATCGTCGCAAGTCCGAGCGCCCGGCCAGCCTCACCGCGCTTGGCCATGGGATAGCCGTCAAGCGCGGTGGCCGCAGCGGGCGGCGCGCCCGGTGCATTGATCAGGATCGCCGTGATCGACCCGCCAAACGTGCCCGCGCAGTAGAGTCCGGCCAGCATGGCGATGGCGGCAATCGGCGTCATCGATATGGTGAACGGAATCAAGAGCGCAATCGCCATTGGCGATGACAGCCCTGGCAAGGCACCGACGAGCACTCCGATGATCACGCCGAGCAGGATGACGCCAATGATTGCGGGGTCGGCGACCATCCCGAAACCGGTCAGCATCAATTCCATGTCTGCCCCCCTAGCGCAGCGTCAGCCCGAACACGCCGGGCTCGAAATAGACGCTGAGAACGATCGAAAAGAGGTAGGTAACGATCCCGGTGAAGATCGCCGCATAGGGAATGATCAGCATCAAGCGCCGTTCGCCCCACAGCAGCGGCAGGCCGACGGCGGCGATGACAATCGTCAGGATCGTGCCGATCCATTCAC
Organism: Silicimonas sp.; assembly: GCA_022826205.1. Taxonomy (GTDB): domain Bacteria; phylum Pseudomonadota; class Alphaproteobacteria; order Rhodobacterales; family Rhodobacteraceae; genus JAJEFO01. The sequence continues at coordinate 13,777 of JAJDVJ010000069.1, forward strand.
CGATGCCAACAAGGATCAGCAACGAGCCCATCGTGACGAAGGTTGACGCCCCGATGGGTGCTCTTCGCGCCTTGCGGATCAGTGGCCAGCGGTCCACCTCCAGCCGATGTTCAAATGGCAGGAGCAAGGCAAGCACGCCGATGGCAACCAGCAGTAGGCGCGGGAAGTGCTCCGGCAGGACGTTCTCACCTAGAAACAGCCCTGGCTCCGGAAACCCGGCGGACACCCAGTAGAGCAGCACGCAGAGCGCGATCAGAACCAGTGCCAGGACGGTATCCGGGCCGTCAATCAGCCCCTTCGGCCCGTCCTGCGATTCCGCTTCGCGCGCATCCTGTCCGTTCGCATCCTGGTTCATCACATCCCTCGATTGTCATGAGCCCTGCCTGCGGGCCGGCTCCGGATGGAGCCGGTCGCGCAACTCTCTGCCCATACGGGCGCCGGCCTAGTTGGCCAGTTTCTTCAGCGCTTCGGCGGCAGTTTCGTATTCCGCTTTCAGCTGCGTGTCCCAAACTTCCCAACCTGCCGGCGAAGTCTCGGGATCAAGGCCCGCGCTCATGAGATAGTTCGCAAACGTTGAGTGCTTCATCGCCTTGACCAGTGCCTCCGAGAGCTTCTCGATGATCTCGGGCGGCGTGCCTGCACGCACAGCATAGCCGCGGGTGGTCGAGGTCCTGACCGGATAGCCCAGCTCGAAGGTCGTCGGAACGTCCGGGTAATCGGCGAGCCGCTCCTCTGACATCACGGCAAGCGGACGAACCGACCCGTCGGCGATCATCTGGCCGGCTTCGGAGACATTCGGCAGCGTTGCGTCGATCTCACCAGACAGGAGGGCCTGAAGCATCTGCAGACCCGAACCGAATGAAATGGGCTTGTACTTCATTTCCGCCGCGTCCGAAAACTTGGCCAGGCCGATATGTTCGGTGCCTCCGATGTTGGCCACGCCCCAGTTCAGCCCGCGCTCCTTTCCAAGCGCGACAAGCTGCTCAAGCGAAGTCACATCGCTGTCATTTCTTACGGTGATGAACGTCGGATCATCCATCGCGCGGGCGATGCCGACGATGTCATCGATCTTCATCGGCGACTTGCCCTGCGCGATCGTATACAGATGCGTCTGGGTCAAGGCCATGATCGTGTAGCCATCAGCCGGTCTCGACAACACGTACTCCTGCGCCGCGGCACCCGAGCCGCCACGCTTGGAAACAACATACATGTCGGTCTCAAGGTTGCGGCGCGAGCGAATCATCATCATGCGCGCCGTTGTGTCGGTGCCGCCGCCATAGCTTGAATGGATCACCACCTCGATCGGCTTGGACGGAAAATCGTCCTGCGCCTGCACCGCGAACGGTGCTGCAACAAACGCGGCAGCAAGTGCCAATCTGCGTGTAAGTCTCATTGGTTCCTCCCAATTCGGTCCAGAATGACCAAGCGTCCCACCATGGAAGCGACTTGACCTGCGGGCGACTGTTAGCTGATAATGAGTGTAGTGGCAATAGCAACTACACATTCTCATGCTGTCGCGGCATGGTGCGGCAGGTGGCAACTCAAGCGGTCGCGATGAACCAGCACTTGAATACCGAAACGCTGACGGTGTTGAGCAACATGAAAGGCCTCGGCTTCACTGACTACGAGGCACGGGTCTACCTGGCGCTGCTCGCCAAATCGCCTGCCACGGCGTACGAGGTCTCGAACGGATCCGGCGTGCCGCGCCCCAACACCTATTCCGCATTGAATGCACTGACCACGCGCAAGGCGATAATGCCCGTCAGCACCAACCCGGTGCGATACGTGCCCCAGCCCCCCGACGTGTTGTTCCGGAAAATTGCTGCCAAGACCGGCGAGTTATGCGAGAGCGTGGCAAGCCGGCTGTCGGAGATGACCGTCGAACCGGGCGAGCGCTTTGTCTGGAATCTCAGCGGCGACGCAGAGGTCCATGCCAAGGTCGACGAGATGATTGCCAATTCAGAGACCTCGATCTGGTTCAAGGCGGATGCCGAGATTCTGCGCCGGCACGCCTTAGCGTTGTACGAGGCCGTGACAGTCCGGCGCGTTCGACTCCTGGTCATTCTCTACGGCGACGACGCGGACGAGTTTCGCTTCAACGACCTCTGCGAGGTTTACGAGCATGAGGGGACGGGCTTTCCCATGGGTTTTGCCGACAACCACTTCACGTTGACGGCCGATCACCGTGAAATGCTGACAGCCAACTGCGACGATACGGTCACCGCGTCGCACACCGAGAGCCATGCAATCGTCAAGATGGCAATTTCGCTGCTGCGCCATGACTACTACATGGCAGAGATTTTCCGCGTCTTTCGCAGGGAAATCGATCTTGAATTCGGCCCGAACCTGCGGGAGCTGCGGCAACACAGCTACACCGCGGATCAATACGCGCTTTTCGAGGAGCGCCAGAGGGAGCAGGCCGATGCCAGGAAAGTCCAAGCCGCGAAGCGGGACAATTGACATTCAGGATCGCAATCCCGGATGGGTATCGGTGAACTTCGGGCTGCTTCACGGGGACCACAGCGAGACGCTGGGCATCCGCTTCATCTCGACCAATGCCAGCTTGACCTGAACGCAGGACCGACGACCTTGACGACCTGGATGCCGATCAAGCATGCGTGCACGGTCGGGCACAATTAAGTCGTCTCTTCGTGGATTGGTCGCTCTGCTGGAAGGCGCGGATGGCCAAAGGCCATGACTGTGTGCATTCCTGGTCGCGAGCGGGTCGAAGGGTCGGCAGGTCCAAGGTGGCGCGGCAATTTTCGCCCACGGGTTTCGCCGTCGGCACAGAAAATGCGTGCAGCTGCCGACGGGTCAGCTTTGGGCGGATTGGCTAGTTCGAACCGTTCTCCGTCGGGTTCGATAAGAACGGGGAGGCTCCCGATACCGGCCCGGCGTCCATTCTCACCTGACCGCAACCTTGCCAAACAACTTGCCTCATGCTGCTTGAATGTCAGGTCGACGAACGCCTATGCGGGATCTAGCTGTGGTCGCAAGACAAACGGGAAAGTCAGCACATGGTCGTTGAAACAGTTGCGTTCATTCGCAAGACAGGGACACGCGAGGTCTTCCTGGCGCCGATGCCGGAGAAACGGGACTCTTTCTGGCGGTGCAAGAGATGGGTTAATCCGGATGGACCAACTCGTTTCTCATGATCTCCTGCGCCGCTTTGCTTCGAATTGCATTCAAGCATTCGGAGTGAACGACGAGGCTGCAGACATTGTTGCTGATACCTTGGTTCAGGCCGACCTCTGGGGTCACCAGTCCCACGGGGTAATGCGTCTCTTCTGGTACGCAGAGCGACTGAAGAGCGGTGCCGTGCGCGGAAACGCGGAGCCACTGACAGACGGTGGATTCGGCGCGATCGCTACCATTGACGGCCAGGGCGGGCTTGGTCAGGTGGTTGCACACTCTGCAATGTCCAAGGCGATCGCGCTGTCAAAGGAGTTCGGCATTGGCGCGGTCGCCGTGCGGAATTCAGGGCACTTCGGGACCGCGATGTATTTCACGAGGCTGGCCGCCTTGGCCGGATGCGTCGGCTTCATCTCGACCAATGCCAGCCCGGCGATGGCCCCTTGGGGCGGCAAGGAAAAGCGAGTCGGGACGAACCCATGGTCATGGGCCGCCCCGGCAGGCCGCCATGCGCCCATGATGCTGGATATCGCAAACACCTCCGTTGCCCGCGGCAAGCTTTACCTGGCCCGGCAGCGCAACGAACGCATCCCGGACGGTTGGGCCATGGACTCTGAAGGCAATGCGACCACGGATCCGGAAGCGGGCATCGCCGGCACAATCTTGCCCATGGCGGGCCACAAGGGATATGCCGTTTCGACAATCATGGACGTGCTGTCGGGGGTCTTGCCCGGAAGCCGATTTGGCAGTTCGGTGGTTGGTCCATACGTGCCGGACGGCGTCAGCGGGGCTGGCCATCTTGCCCTTGCAATCGACATCAAGGCGACGCGACCTCTGGTGGATTTCGAGGCAGACATGGAGCGACTGATCGACGAGCTGAAGGCAACGCCACGCCAACCAAGTGTCGACGAAATATACTACCCTGGCGAGATGGAGGCGCGGTCAGATGCGAGGCTGCGCCGGGACGGTATTCGATTGCCGGAAGACACCGCCAACGAACTCCACGACAAGGCTGGGGAGTTAGGAATCGTTGCTCCGTTCTGAAGCTGCTTTGTGATCAGGTAGCGAAAGCACTGATATAGCGGGCCGTCGGGCTGGCCGATGCCAACGCCCTGAACGAGGGCCTCAGCGTCGGTCGACCTCGTCAACGCCGTCGCCCGGCCGCGCGGCCAGTGCCGCTGCAGCCTGCCAACAACGGCTCGACCGTTCCATGTGTTCCAACTTTCGGCGCTCAAGTTCTGCCGGCCGCGGACCGAGATTCAGACACGGCTGGTTACTGCTGTCGGCACGAAACACGCCCGAACCGGATCGCACGACCTTTCGGATGGCACATTGCGAAACCCGGTGCCAATGGACCAACCCGCGTCCCGATGGAGATACACTCCCGGCATGGGTCCAATTGTCGATGGCGTCAGGCGCTTCGGGTCCGCCAGCTTTCGGCGTAGCTTTCGCGCGCCTCACTGGCAAAGGGCGTCGGCGACACCCGCACCCGGACATCTGCCTGACGATGCGATTCGGTCGAGGTCTTTTGCGTCGGTTCCGGTTCGCCCCACTTCAACGTCAGGACATCCCCGATCTCGACATCCTGATTGACCACACCCAAAGACAGCACACAGCGTTCGTTCCAGCTGTAGCTGGTGAACATGCTCATCCCGACCATTTTGTCGTCCTGCAGAAGCATGTCGGCACTGGAAGAGGCATAGTTCACCATCGGAAAATCAATCCATTTGCATGGTGTTCCGTCCTCGAAGGCCGAAGCGATCACGTTGAGGACGTCCTCGCGGTTCCACTCAAACGTGGCTTTCTTGCGATTGGTGGGCGCGTCTTTCATTGACGCAAGTGCGTCCTTGCCGACAAAGTCGCTCTTCTTCCAGCCGATGTAGAAGTCGTATCCGAGCTCGAACGGGTTGACGTAGTAATCTTCAACATTGTCGGAAACGAAGGAGCCGCCAATGGCACCAGTGGCCTCGTAACTGTCGGAGCCGAGCCAGTCGCGGTAGTCAGCAAGCATTCCGTTGCCAGTGTAGATGCCGGGAAGAGGCGACGGGATCCAGCCGGATTCAAGCGTGTTCGTGGCATAGGCGCGGCTGCCGCACTGAACCAGGTCGACACCTGCATCCCGCGCGGCTTCAAGGATCGTCGAATGAATGTAGTGCTTGTCCTTGTAGGGCCCCCAGATTTCCAGACCAGGCGCACCGGCCATGCCATGGCGCAGCGCCTGTACGCGCTTGGACCCGATATTGATCCAGTCGACATGAAAGAACTTGATTTCCGGGACAGGCCCGCCGTGCATCTTCTCGATGACTTTCGGCACTTCGGGTCCCTGGATCTGATAGCGGTAGTGCTCACGCAAGACACGTTCCCCGTCAGGACGGCTTGGGGAGCGAGGATCGTACCGCAACCGCACATTCCACTTCCCCCAGGCGGCCGCAAACATCAGCCAGTTTGAGGTCGGCGCACGTCCCACGAGAATGAACTTGTCCTCGCGTTCGCGGAAAATGATGTGGTCGCCGATCACGTGGCCATTTGGCGTGACGGGCACATAGTGCTTGGCCCGATTGAGGTCGAAATTGGCAAAGCTGTTGATGCCATGACAGGCGAGAAACTCTTCGGCCTGCGGACCTTCGACGATCACTTCGTCCATGTGATGCGACTGGTCGAACAGAACTGCCTTTTCGCGCCATGCGGCCTGTTCGATCCGCCAGTTCCGAAATTCCGGCGCGACGACCGGATAGACATACATCCCGGCCTTGCTGTTCCTCAGCATCTCGACCGGGTTGGCATGTTTCTTCAATTCATCGTTCAAGCTTGGCATTCATTCCTCCCTGATTTTTTCCGCGTCTTGGATCATGATGTGCGCTACGTGTGCCATGGCCGACTTGTGCCGCGATTGGACCAATTTCCGTGAAATGGCTCCTCGCGTCGTGGCCGGGATGCGCATTTTCGCGTGCGCCGTGATCTCTTTCGGGTTTCCGCATCTACTTTTCGCCGTCGTCCATCCCGATTTTCACGTCGAGCAGGACCTGACGCCTTTCGTCACGGATTACCTTGAGGGCACGGTCCAATGCGGCAGGCATATCCTCGGCCAACTCTACGGTCTCGGCATGGCAACCGGCAGCGCCCGCAATATCGCCGTAAACCGGATTTGGCATGAAGGGGACCATTGGCACATGGTTCGCCCTGGCTGCTTCGCCATCGGGGTAGATGTCCAGCGTCGATATACGCACCGCATCCCATGAGCCGTTGTTCAAGACCACCGTCAGTACCGGCAATTGCTGGGCGGCCGCCACCTGATGGCACGCGATCGGGTTCGCGAACATGTATGATCCATCGCCGATCACGCAGACCGTCAGTTTGTCGCGATTTCCAAGCTGATAGCCGAGCGCGGCCGGCAAACCCCAACCGAGCCCTCCGGCCTGCGTGTTGCCAAACCACTGGTTCGGGCCGCCGACATCGTACAAGGGCCGCGGCCCGCCCCGTTCGGCGAATACCGCACCGTCGCCCAGAACATCGGAGATGCACTTGGCAATCCATGGCTTGTTGGCGAGCCCGCTGGAACCTTCGTCGATCTTCGACGTCATGCGGGCCCGGAACTCGGCATGGCGTGCCTCGATGCCAGCTTGCCGCACCGGATCGGGCGCACCAGGAAGGGCAGTCCGCAGCGCCTTGATCCCCTGAGCCGCATTGCATTGGATGGCCTGCGTCGTCTTGTAGCCGCGAACGGGGATGCGGGCGAACAGAGGGTCTGGGCCAAGATGGATCACTTCGGCGTCCGGGGCCGGGCTGGCCTTGGCTTCGATCCAGGCGACCGATGAATCGACCACCAGAACCACGTCGGCCTCCGGAAGATGTGTCGCGATGTTGCCGCCAACTCCGTTCTTCCACCGTGTTGGAAATAGGTTGCGCGTGACGAAGACTTCGCTGACCGCAATCGAGTTCTCTTCGGCCATCGCCATCAGCTCGGCGCTGACATCGCCTCCTACATCGCCGCGCGAACAGACGATGAGGGGGTTCTTGGCCGCTGTCAGCTTGGCCGCGACATCTGCAATGGCTTGCGGGTCGGGATGGGATACGGCCGGAGCCACTTGGTTGGGCGCACCCGGCACCTCGGTTTCTTCACAAAGCGGCTCACGCGGGAGCGACATGTAGACCGCACCCATGGGTTCCGTCATGGCAATCGAACAGCCTCGCGATACCAGGTCGGCGGCGTTTTCGGCATAGCGCAGCTCATAGTCCCATTTCACGGCTTCCCGCACGATGCCCGTCTGGTCGAACATCTCCTGTCCGTATTGGATGGGCGTATGGCGGCTGCCCATGCGGCTGCCCTCGGTCAACGGATTGCGGCCAGAGATCATGAAGATTGGCACGTCATCCGAGCGCGCGTTCAATAGCCCCATCACCGCGTTGGCGAGCCCCACGTTCACATGCACCGCGGCCGCCGCCATTTTCCCGGTCGCAAGAAAGTAGCCGTGCGCCATCGTCACCACGACGTTTTCGTGCGCCGCGGCTATGGCTTCAGGCACGTCGACCCCACCCGTTTTTGCATAAGCTTCGATAATCGGCGCGAAGTCCGAGCCGGGATTGATGAAGAGCGTATCCACCCCATTCGATTTCAGTGAACGCAGGATGGCCTCTCCGGCCGACACCATCACGGTCATGCGGGGTCCTCGTCATAGATTCGGGTGGTTACGGTTTGCGGCAGCGACGAGAACTCAAGGCTCAGCCGCCCGCCTTGATCGCCAACTCCAGAGGCCTTTGCTCCGGTGAGCGGGCTCAGCAGATCGCGGATTTGCCAAGAGTTGATCCAAGCGTGACCGACGCGCACCTTAGGGGCGACGCGATGGGCGCGGCTAAGGTTCTCGGTCCAGATGCAGGCAGCAAGGCCGTACTGCGTGTCATTGGCCAGGGCGACGGCCTCGTCTTCGTCGCTGAACGGTGCGACATGCAATACCGGGCCGAAGATCTCCTGCTTCGCGAAGGGCGAGTCCTCTGGCGACGCGATGGCGACCGTCGGCTGGATGAAGGCCCCGTTGTCGCGTTCGTCTCCGAAGGACGGAATTCCGCCGCCTGCAACAAATTCGCCGCCATGTGTCGGTACGGTATCCAGCAGCGCCTTGACCTTGTCACGGTGCCCGTGACTGATCAGCGGGCCGATGTTGAACCCATTGTGGCTCTTTTCGCCGATGATGATCCCGTTTGCGATCCCCGCAATCATCTCCACGAATTCGTCAAAGCGCGAGCGGTGAACATATGCGCGTTCGGTGCAGAAGCAGATCTGGCCGCAATTGAAGAAGGCAGACCTGGTCATGCCCTCGGCCACGGCATCCATGCGCGCGTCATCGAAGACAAGGGCTGCGTTCTTGCCGCCAAGCTCCAACGAGACTTCTCGCAAGCCGTTCGCTGCCGCCTTCATGATGGCCGAGCCCGTACCGCTTTCGCCCGTAAAGGTGATTGCATCCACTTTCGGATGCGATGTCAGGAACTCGCCCG
>JAJDVJ010000185.1 GCA_022826205.1 Silicimonas sp.
TAATTCTTAAAAATTCGTTTTCCCCCTAAAGTCACACTTTAGGGGGAATGATTGGACAAGCCTTCGTGATTCTCATGGCGCGAATCAAGCGCGAGCCTTAAGCCTCACGACTTTGTTGCCACCGCTGACAAGGTAATCGGCCCATTGGTCCATCACGACCCGCCGCTTGTCGAAAAGATCAGAGCGGAAATACGCGCCCTCGACACCGGGCACGACATGGGCAAGCGCGGCTTCCGCAATCTCGCGGGGCTGGCCGGTCTCGGCACACCAGTCTCGAAAACTGCTTCGGAGACCGTGCACCGTTTCACCATGGCCGAGCGACCGCATGAGCTTGAGCAGCACTCCGCCCGACAGTGGACGCTCCCCGAACGGTGACGGGAACACGAAACGAGAATCGCCGCCGCTCAGACGCCGTGCTTGCTTCAATACCGACATGGCTTCGCCTGACAGGGGAACCCGGTGCTCCTTCCTCGATTTCATGCGCGATCCGGGAATGGTCCAAGTCGCGGTCTTCATGTCGATCTCGTCCCACGCAGCATCAATGACTTCCCTTGTGCGCGCAGCAGTCAAACACAGGAACATGAACGCCAACTTGGTGCACTCAGCAGCACCGCTCGCCCCTACGGCATCGTACATCTGTCCCACGTTTGCGTGATGAATCGCAGGATGATGTTGTGTGCGCTTGCCAACGGAAGTCACCCCATGATCGATCGCCTCACCCGCGACGTTCTGAGTGACGAATTCGTTTGCCATCGCCCATCCGAGCACCTGCCGAATTCGCGCTCTCACCTTGCGTCCAGTTTCCGGCCGGGCCGAGATTGCACGGTTCACTACGTCGATCACGTCACGCTGCCTGATGTCATTGACCCGCTTGTCGCCCATGCGCGGGAAGGCGTACTTTTCCATGGATGCCATCCAAGTTTGCGCAGTCCGCTCGCCCTTCCACTTTCCCCGCTCCTTTTCGAGCGTTGCGAGCGCGGCTTCCCGAAAAGTCGGAACCGCCGCACGGTTTTTCTTGTCGACCCGCGCCCTGCGCCGTTCCTCGGCAGGATTTTCCCCGCGCCGTGCTTTGCGCCTGTTTTCGAGCGCTTTGTCACGAGCTTCAATTATCGTGGTCAATGGCCAGCCGCCGAGTCCCAAGTCGCTCTGTCTGCCATCGACTGTCAGTCTTTGCACCCAACTCTTGCTGCCGCCTGGCGCGACCCGCAGATATAGTGTCGGCTCGTCTCTGTACATTCCTGGCGTCGTCAGATCCTTGATCTTCCGCACTGTCAGCCGTCCCATGAGATTCCCCTTTTCCAAAGTGTTTTCACTTCACACAAATTTGGAACATAAGTTTGCCAAACTGTCCAGTCAAGAGTTATTCGGACGGGCAACCCGTTGATATTTCTTCGACAATTTTCTGTATAGTAGATAACTTGCGAGCAAAACCGCTCACCTTGGAGAATACGGGAGTGTTTCGGAATCGGCGATTTTTGTTGAGGTCAGGAACGTACCTGTGACATTGACGGCGAAAGAACGGTTCCATTCGTCGAGTGTGGTCTCCTCGATGGTTTTCTCGATCTCGATTCCGGCTGCGTTGACAAGAACGTCGAGCCTGCCCACCTCATTTTGCACGCGGTTCATCGCAGCGATGCACTCGTCCTCAATCGTGACATCAAGTCGAACAAAATGGCTTCCGTCTTCATCGTTCCGGTCGAGCGAACCGCCGGCGCTCAGGTCGGCCGAATAGACGGTTGCGCCCTCGTTCAGGAAACGCGCAACGATTGCGCGTCCAATGCCGCCTCGGCCACCCGTGACGAACGTGGTCTTTCCTTCAAGCTTCATGTTCGCTTTTCTCCGGTTGTGGCCTTCCCGATTGCGCTGCGGTTTCGGCGCGCCACGTTCCGCCGCTCCTCCCCCTCCAATCCGGGATCGCGAGCAGAACGATGCCAGACTGAGTCAAAGGGCTGCCCGTGCATAGGCGTCCAGAACAAGCCCGTGAAAGTGATGCACGGCGTGCTCGGACTTTCCCGAGCCTGACGGATTGCTTACGATCCGCCCTTGGGCGAATGCCGGCGTTGCCATGCCCTTCTGCACGCTTTCGACGATGTCGATGTCCTCGCGCTGAAGCACCTCGTCGAGGTAGCGGATGGCATCCTTCTCCATTTGGTCCGGTTCGGGTGTCTCGAGGAAGAAATCATAGGTTTCCAAGGTTCGGTCGGCACCGGCAGGGATGATGTTCAGCACGATCATCGACGACCGTCCTGAATAGCGCATGAAGCAGGTCGTTGGCCATAGCCACCAGACCGCATGGGTGCGAACTGTAGCATTCGAGACGTCATATGCGGTGTTGGAACCTTTTCCGGCCTCGGCCATATGGCTCGAATAGATGCCGTAGGTCGTCACCTCGTAGGTGTCCATGTCCACCAGATTGCAGAAGTCCTTGTGGGCGATCGGGCAATGATAGCATTCCAGGAAATTGTCCACGACATTCTTCCAGTTCGACTTGATGTCATAGGACAGGCGGTGCCCGAACGTGAGCCTTTCGATGTCCGGCGCCCAGTTGCAGATTTCGGTCTCGAGGCCTTCTGACGCCAGGGATAGGGGTAACGCGTCCGGATCCAGGTTCACGAAGACAAATCCCGCAAATTCGGCAACCTGTACTTCGTCGAGGCAGATCGAATTCACGTCGAAGCCAGACAGGTTCTCGGTTTCCGGCGCACGGACCAGTTGGCCATCCAGCCGGTAGACCCACGCATGGTAGGGGCACATGATCCGCGACACCGACCCTTCCCCGCTGAGAAGATGATGCGCGCGGTGCTTGCAGACATTGTAGAAGGCGCGAAGGGCGCCCTCGCCATCTCGTACGATGACGATCGGCTTTCCGGCGATTTCGGTTGCAAGGTAGGACCCGGGCTCGCGCAGCTTTTCGACATGGCACACCCATTGCCAGCTCCGCGAAATGATCTCGGACCGATCCACCTCGTACCAGGCCGGATCCGTGTAGGCGTCCGCCTTCAGCGACAACGAGCGGTTCACGTCCGGTGAATACCCATCGCCAATCGTCGCGAATTGCTCTCTGCTTGGCAGATTGGTCATCGAGTGTTTCCTCGCATCAAGAGGACCTGACGCGATCTTGCGGACGAAACGAATGCCAGCAAATCACCATATTGGCCACCAATTTAACTTGATTGGCCTTGCGGCACCCTGTGCATTGGCCACGAGCGAAATTCAAACGGAACCCGGCCTTCCACTCGGTCGGTTCGGGGAGAAATGCCGAAGCGCGCCTTGTAGGCCCTGCTGAAATGAACCTGGCTCGAAAATCCCGATGCCAGCGCAACCTGCGACAGCGGCAATTCCGTCTGGGTCACAAGGCCTCGCGCGCGATCCAGGCGAATGTCACGATAGTAGGTCGAGGGAGGTGTCTTCACATACCGCCGGAACAACCGGTCAAGCTGTCTGTGAGAGACTTTGACTTGGCGGCAGACTTCAGAGATCCGGAGCGGTTCTTCAAGGTTCTTTTCCATCAGGTCAATGGCGCGGAACAGCTTCTCTGGTATGCGACGGCCAAACGGCTCGGTGGATCCGGCAACCTGCCGCGTCGCGGCTGAGCGCACGCCTTGCACAAACAGGTACTTGGCGGCCGCATTGGCTAGACCCTTGCCTCGCAATTCGCTTAACAGGAGAAGCGCGCAATCGGTCGCCGCCGTGCCTCCGGAGCAGGTGATCCGACCCTGGTCAGAAACAAAGAGGTCATCGCAGACCTCGATGTCCGGGAACTTCTCGCCAAAGGCACCGAGATGTTCGTAATGCACGGTTGCCTGGCGTCCATCGAGCAGCCCGGCTTCAGCCAGGATGAACGCGCCGGTGTCCAACCCACCGACACTGCTTCCAGAGCGTGCAAAGCGCCACAGATTCGCATGCAGGACTGCACTGGAATACGACTCCGGCGTCCAACTGGTGGAGAGCATCGCCAGATCTGGCGCCTTGCCCCGAATGTCGGAAAGCGCGCCGGTCTCGATCGTCACGCCGTTGCTCGCCAAGCAGGGTCCGCCCCTTTCGGAAACGATCGACCAGTGAAAAAACGACTTGCCTTCGATATAGTTTGCTGCGCGAAATGGATCCAGAAACGACATCGTGGTCGCAATGTTGAAGTGCGGCGTGACCACGATCAGAATGTGAAAGTCGTCGATCTTCTCGAGGGGCATCTGACCAGTCATGTGAAATAAGCGGCCAGTCCGGTTAAACCACGAATTCCGTGGTCAGGACAATCGCTACACGGACGAGAGTGAAGTGCAATGACGCTCGGGAGACGCAAAGTCAGCGACCTTTCCCTGAAGGGGGAGGCTTGAGGGACCAAGATCCCGAACGCCCATGCTGACCGGTACAGGAAAGGAAACTATCATCCAACCCACCCTGAACCAAGCGTTGAAAGCCGACCCCGGCGTGCCACTTCGGTGCCGGGCTCTCGAAGATTCGTCGGCAGACACGTCGGGTCAGGCACGAAACGGGGCGAATCGTGGTCCGGGTGATCAAGGTGTGCGAGGGGAGCCCGGCCTTTGCCGGAGTCACTGGAGAGGCCTCGTCGACTCCAAGAGCGGCGCCAGCCGCATCTATTTCCTTCCTTGGCGGGGCGACCCGCCCTTGGGCAGGCGGTGGCGGCTGCCTGTTCCATTTTCACGCAAACAGCAAAAGGGGGCGCGCTTTCGCCCGGCCTGAACACCGGGGATTCCTGCGCGAGAGTCAGATGATCAAAACAGTCACAACAGTTGCGGCCGTGCTTGCCGCCTCGGGTGTTCAAGCGGCCGAGTTGGGTGCGGTCGACGATCCTATCAAGCTTGCCATCAACGAATGGACTGGCCAGCACATCTCCACGCACGTGGCGGGCGAGATGCTCAAGGCGGCCGGATATCAGGTCGACTATGTCACGGCGGGCTACATGAACATGTACCAGGCGATGTCGGATGGAGAGCTGCACGCCGCGGTGGAAATCTGGTCATCGAACGTCTCTGACGACTACGCCAAGAAAGTCGAAGGTGGAGGCGTCGTCGAACTTGGTGATCTCGGCCTCGACGCGAAAGAGGGCATTGCCTATCCGGCACACGTGGCGGAGTTGTGCCCGGGACTTCCTGCGTGGGAGGCTCTGAAGGACTGCGCCGGGACCTTTGCAACCGCAGAAACGCTACCCGCCGGTCGCCTGGTGGACTATCCTGCCGACTGGGGCACTCCCGGAGCCGACCGCATGACAGGGCTTGACCTGCCCTTCAAGGCGGTGCCAGCTGGATCCGAAGGCGCGCTCATCGCGGAACTTCGCGCTTCCACAGAGCGAGAATCGCCCCTGCTGATCACCTTCTGGCAGCCGCACTGGGCAATGTCCGCATACGACGTGAAGTTCGTGGATCTCCCGGTCGGCAACGAGGAATGCTTCAACGATCCGGCATGGGGACCGAATCCAAACGCTGTCAATGACTGTGATTTCGCACCAAGCCGCATCTTCAAGGCAGGCTGGGTAGGGATCCAGGACAAGTGGCCAGCGGCCTTCGAGATTCTCACCAACTACACGCTGTCGGTCGCAGACCAGCAACCCATGATGGGAGCCGTCGACGTTGACGGCGGCAGCGTCGAAGAGGTGGTCGCTGCCTGGATGGCAGGCAACGAGGCCAAGTGGAAACCTGTCGTGGACGCGGCGACACGCTGATCTCAATGGCGGAACAGCCTGCCATTTCCGTTGCCGGACTCTGGCAGGTCTTTGGGTCCGATGCTGCGTCCGCCTTCCGGCGGGCGCAGAACGACGGCGGCAGCGCGCGAGACATTGCCGGGCGACTGGAGAATCAGGGATACATCTCGGCCGTTCGCGATGCCTGCTTCGAGGTGGCCGAAGGCGAACTCTTCGTAATCATGGGGCTCTCGGGGTCCGGAAAGTCGACGCTGCTCCGGGGAATCTCGCGTCTTGTCGAGCCGACGGCGGGCCACGTCTCGATCGAGGGCGAGGACGTTCTCGCAGCCTCCAAGGCGCGAATGACGGAGCTTCGACGGTCCCGGATCGGGATGGTGTTTCAGCATTTCGGCCTGTTTCCGCACATGTCGGTGATCGACAATGTTGCCTTCCCACTGAAGGTCGGCGGCATGGGCCGCCGCGAGCGTCATGACAAGGTGCAAGACATCATCGAGATGGTGGGCCTGAAAGGGCGGGAAGGGGCGTACCCCCGTGAACTGTCGGGTGGCCAGCGTCAACGTGTCGGGATCGCGCGCTCGCTTGCCGGAGACTGCAGCGTTTGGTTTCTGGACGAGCCCTTTTCGGCGCTCGATCCGCTGATCCGTCGCCAGTTGCAGGACGAGTTCCTCGACATTCGGGCGAGGCTGAACACCACGATCGTGTTCATTACCCACGACATCGCCGAGGCTTTGAAACTCGCCGACCGGATTGCAATCATGCGTGACGGCGAGATCGTGCAGATCGGGACACCGGCAGATATCGTGCTGCATCCGGTCGACGACTATGTGCGAGAGTTTGCACGCGACGTCGTGCGCGGTCGGCACGCCAAGGTCGGATCAATCATGCGGGCGGATGACGATCGCGCGGCGAACGGCACGCCCGGCTTGCGTCCCGACATGACCCTTGAAGACGCACTGGCAACCTGCATGGCTCACTACGAGCCGGTAGCGGTCTATGACGACGGCGGCAACCTGCTCGGCACGGTCGATCCGCAGGACATCGCAAGCGCCCTGAAGGCCGACCGCTGATGAGCGCGAGCAGGGAGTTGCCTGCCGCAAGCATGCCCCGCCTGCCAAGGGGGCAGCTTGCAGCGCTTCTCACGTTGTTCACCGGGGCAATCTGTCTGTTGCTTCAAGATTATGCGCCTTGGATGGTACGTTTTCCAGAAGCCTGGACGCTGCCGGCGACGGAGCTGGTCGGGGCCGGACTGGACGCTGTCCTGAGTGCGATCAAGCCGGTGATGCGGGCATGGTCCTGGCTGCTTTCCTTTCCGATGAGTTGGGCCAATGCCGTGCTCGTCGGCTCGCCTTGGCCGCTGATCATCGGCGCGTTCACCGCAGCGGGATGGTACATCGGCGGGTTTCGCATGGCGTCACTCACCTTTTTGGGATTCGGGTTCGTTCTGCTGTCGGGCTATTGGAACGAAAGCATGAACACGCTGAGCCTCGTGTCGGTTTCGGTTCCCCTGGCAGTCTTGGCCGGTGGCAGCCTGGGCATACTCGCGAACGAAGTGCCGCGCATTCGGGCTGCCCTTCTGGCGACACTCGACGCGATGCAGACAATTCCGACCTTCGCCTATCTGACGCCGCTCCTGCTTCTGTTCGGATTCGGCCCGGTGGTCGGGCTCGTTGCCTCCGCGATCTACGCCGCGCCCCCCATGGCCCGAAACGTCATCCTGGGACTCGAACGGGTAGATCCCGAAGTCAAGGAAGCGTCGATCATGTCCGGTGCGAGCCGGTGGCAGCAATTGTTCCTGGTCGAGATTCCGGCAGCAGGCCAGCAGATCATGGTGGGCGTGAACCAATGCCTGATGGCATCCCTGTCGATGGTGATCATCGCCGCCGTCATCGGCGGCTTCAACGACATCGGCTGGGAAGTGCTTCTTACCATGCGCAAGGCTCAGTTCGGCCAAGCATTCCTGGCCGGACTGGTGATCGTGATATTCGCTATCGTGATCGACCGCCTGTCCGGATCGCTGGCACTGGAACGAAAGCGCCACGACCGGCGTGTCACGTGGGGCCTGCTCCTTGCAGGTGCCGTCGGGGCAGTTCTGCTGGCTCTGACAGGGGCCGACGCCGCTCCCGAGGGTGTGTTCTCGGCGGCCGCGGTCGCCGTGGACGACAGCTTGGGCGCGTTCACCGCAGCGCACGGAGCCACGCTTGACGGCATCAAGACTTCGGCAATGTTCTATGGGCTGCTTCCCCTGCGCATCGGCCTTGACCAGGCTGTGCTGCCTTTCACCTGGGGGTTCCAGTGGACGTCAGCGATGAGCCTCTGGCTGTTCGCCGTCGCGATTCTTGCCGGGCTCGGCCTTGCCGCGACGGGACGGCACATGGCCGGAGCGGGTCTCGTGATCGCCGTCGGAGTTGTCGAAACCGGGATCGCGGAACTGCCTTGGCCGTTCGTGATCGTCGGAACCATGGCACTTGCATGGGTTGCTCAAGGAACCCGGCTTGCCGTCCTCTCCGCCGCCCTTCTTGGTCTCGTGCTGATTTCAGGCCTCTGGGACCGCGCGTTGCTGTCGCTCTATCTTTCGGGCGCCGCCGTTGTCGCCTGCGTCGTAGTGGGAGGCGCGATTGGTCTCTTGTCGGCCGTTTCCGGAATCGCATGGATGATCATTCGCCCTATCTGCGACATGCTTCAGACGATCCCCCTGTTCGTGTTCCTGATACCTACGCTGATGTTTTTCCAGATCGGCGAGTTCAGCGCATTTCTCGCAATCTGCGCCTATGCAGTGGTTCCGATGATCCGCTACACACGTCATGGACTGGTCTCGACACCACCGGAGATGCTGGAAGCCGCGACCTCAAGCGGGGCCACTCCATGGCAGACGATGACCGATGTGCGCATGCCCTATGCTGCACCGACAATCCTGCTGGGACTCAACCAGACAATTCTCTACGCCTTCGCAATGCTGGTCATCGCCGCCCTGATCGGAACAACCGGACTCGGCCAATCGATCTACCTGGCACTGGGTCAGGCCGACGTCGGGCTGGGGGTAAGCGCAGGTGCAGCCATGGCGATCCTGGCTTTCGTCGCAGACCGGCTTGCTCAAGGCTTTGCTGAAGAGCGGCGGAAGGCTCTGGGCCTATAGGCACGCCAATTGATCGACGCGCATTGCGGCATCTGCTCCTTCTACCTAAGCAATGGCTGCCTCCTAGTCAGGGAAGACGGCTGCAAAACTCCGCATACTCTGCATCATCAATGTCCGCGGTCTCATTGAGACCCGGATAGCTTCCGTCACGTGCCTCCTTGGCGAATGCCTTCAGGGCGGCACGGCGCTCGACCTTCATGCGTTCGTGGAGCGCGTGAAGATTGCCGAAGGCCCGAGCGTGCCGGGGGCTCTCGGGTTGCTCCCCGCAAATGTCGTTCTGGAACAGATAGATGATGTCGCCACCGGATCCGGAACCGAGCGACGACGTGACAAGCGTGGTGCGGCGACTGATCTCCGTCATCACCCTGGAGCAGATGACCTCGGCCTCGACCGAGAAGGCGCCGGCATTCTCCATGCGTCGGAATGCCAGCCAGAGTTCGAAGGCTTCCTCCGCCGTCTTGCCGATTGCGCGAAGGCCACCTTTCCAAGTGGACTTCCGGGGCACGAGGCCCAGGTGACACATGACGGGAATGTCCTCGCGGGCAAGCACCTCCACCACATGCGGCCCCCGTGCCGTGTAGACGGAATCCGCACCATCCTTCATCGCGCGAAACGCGGCCCTGAGAACGTCCCCTTCGGTCGGAAAGTCCGGCAAGGCCACGGCGGCGGTGAAGAACATGTCCGGTGCCCCGGCCCGTACCGCCGCTGTGTTGTGTGCATTGCCCATGACGAGATCCAGGCCGGCGTCCCTGGCTGCAGCCGCTTCTTCCGTGGAATTTGCCGTGGTCTGAACAAGCTTGCGCACGCCCTTAAGGGCGCGCAGGTCGGCAGCGGTGTAGTTTCGCCCTTGCTGCCTCGCGTCCCAGTCATAGATTCGCTTCACCGAATTCCTCCCCGTTATCTCGGGATTGAAGCGCTTCCAATAAGGGCTTGCAAGTGTCGCGGCAGATAGCTTTCACTTGCCCTGCAAAAATTGGACAGAGGGTGTCTCCCGGACCCGTCCGGCGCCGCAATTGGCGTGCGAAATCCCTCGACTGCACAAACACCGGACATTCCCGGCACTGAGGAGGGAAACACATGAATGCTGGAGTCATTGGTCTCGGAGACATGGGATCCGGGATCGCCCGCAACCTGATCAAGAACGGGTTCAACGTTTCTGGCGTGGATCTGAGTGCGGATCGCATGACCGCCTTCACCGAGATGGGTGGCAAGCCCGCCGCATCTGCAGCCGAGGTCGGCGCAAACGCAGAAGCCGTCTTTGTCATGGTGATGAACGGAGACCAGGCAAAGTCCGCCATCTTGGGAGGCGGCCTCGCTTCGTCCATGGCCAAGGGCGGCGCAGTGATTCTCTCTGCCACGGTCAAACCGCGGGAAGCACGTGAGATCGGAGAGGCGCTGGCGGAAACTGGACTCCACATGATCGACACGCCGGTTTCGGGCGGATTCCCCGGTGCGCAGGGTGGAACGCTGACAATGATGGCGGCGGCACCTGACGAGGTCCTTGACCGCTTTGCTCCCGTGATGGAGGCGGTGTCGGCGAACATTCACCGGGTTGGATCCAAGCCGGGAGACGGACAGACGGTGAAGGCGTGCCTGCAATCGCTGATCGGTGCGCAGTTCTCCGCAACATTCGAGGCGGCGGCCCTTGCCGCCAAGGCAGGGATTCCAGGTCAAGTCATCCTCGACGTGTTTTCAAGCTCCTCGGCGGGTTGCGGCATCGTGAACAACGCGCTCGAAAAGATCATCGACCGACAGTTCGAGGGCACCGGCAGCCACATCAACACGATGCACAAGGATCTCACGATCTCGATGGGACTCGGCGAGGAACTCGGTGTCCCCCTTCACACAGCGGCTGCAGCAATGCAGATTTTCCATGCTGGCCGAACCAAATTTCCGGATGGAGACAACTGGGTTTGTACCCGTGTCCTGGAGGAGATCGTCGGTGCGGAACTGCACAGGAGCAAAGCAAAGCCCCAAAAGTAACGAACGGCCATTGCCATGCCGTTGGCGAAATTGACCGTTTGCCCGAGCAAGCAATCACCTGTCTGCGACGTGGCGCCAGAGGAACAGGATCAGGAAAGTGGGAACACTCTGCAGCGGCATCAGCAGTGGCCTCGGACGTGCCGCAGATGTCATGGACGCATTCAAACTCAAATTTGCGGAGTTGCCGTTCGTGGTTGAAAGGGATGTGGGTGATCACTCGTCGTCAGAAGTCGCTGCAATCGACGTCCTCCTGTGAATTCGTGGCAAGCACGTCTGAACTGCTGATAGAGTTGCAGGAACAGTTGTTGCCGGAATCCGTCGACGGCACTTGCAGGCACAAGACAGAGCCTCTTGAATAAAAGCATTCCTACGCCATTGATTTCGCGCCATTTTCCGAATCCGGGTTGTCGACCGTCCTGACCGTCCCTGAGTTCACATGCGCGACGCTGCGTCGGCAAGCGTCTATTTTACTTTCGTGACAGCGCCGACGCTGCGCGGCGGCGGGCGCTCATAAGAATCCCCCAAGCTATCGCCATGACGCACCTGCGTAGTGCGCGTCTGCTTCTCGCCTCTTAGTCCAGTCACATGCAATTCCAGCACTTTGACCTCCTTCCCGCTGACATGACGTGCACATTGCATTGCATAGCAAGCGGCAAATGCCTGTGCACGAAGACGTGGATCGAAGCACCGGACCGGATCGGCATCCTAACGGAGATCCGGCGCCGAGGGACGACGGTGGCACGACCTTCCCGAACGTGCACAGGCAGCGCGCGCCATGATCCCTTGCAGATCAAGTCCCGGTGGGGCCATGGTGACCGCACGTCTCCGCATTCTGCGTCAAACCTCGCCGCCCAGCAGTTCCAACGCAATTCGCTCGACGACCGGACGGCCCTCCGCTGCCATCATGCCCGGGCGTAGGCGCCGGTCGTAGAGCATGCGCAGCAACAGTTCATCCTGAACGGTCAGGAACGCGAATTCCTCGTCATCGTTGAAGATGGAGGGGCGCACATTGGGACTGTCGTTCGGCAAGCCAAGCCCCTGTGCAAGCTCCTCGTGGTAACACGACTGCCGCAGCAGCATTGGATGCTCGGCCCGGACAACGGCGACTGCTTTGGCGTAGACGCCCTTCACGTTTCCTTCGGCGGCGTAGACCAGGCAAAGCGTTGGGCGGCGAATGCCAAGCACCTTGCTGACGGTGGACGCATCTATGCCTGAGTGGATCGCCCGCAGGACTGGACCCATTGCACGCCGCTCGTCCTCGTTGACGACGAAAACATGGAAATTGGCCCTGCGCGAAGTCAGCGTGATCGGGACGCCTGTCAACGCCGAAAGCCGCTGCGCAAAGCGCCCGATGAATTCCTGGTCGCGGTTGCGCATGTCCTGCGACACCGACGAACCAAAATGCACCTGCATGCGAATCGGGCCTTCCCAACGATGCAAATGCGATTCGGCTTGGCGGGAAACGATCCGGTTTCCCACCCTGGTGAATTCCTCGAAGAATGCGATTTGCATGAAATTGTCGACAAGCTGCCGCCTTGTGAAGGTTGCGTCCGGCCCTCCCCCGTCGACGCGCAGCAGCCCCCGCGCCAAGTAACCTTGCTGGACCCGCCCGTAGTGTTCCTGCAGCGCACGGCTTGTCGGAGAGATGTTGGCCGACAAGCCGTCGCCTGGCCCCAGTACAACGTCAAGCGCGCCTGGCGTAGGCATGGGCTGACATGCGCATACGGCAAGCACGACGAGTCCCGCCGCAAGGGTAGGTGTCAAGCCTCGGGTTGCCACGCCGACTGCAGTCCTTTCTCCATCTGACGAAACCTGACGCGATTCGCTGCAGCCGGAACCTGGGCGGTTCTTGTTCGCCAGCTCATCTTCAGGCAATCAGGGCTCGCTATGCTCCAGGAACGCGCCACCTTCAATCCCTCGTGCTGAAATTGCCCCTGCTCAATTCAGGTGCATTGCCGCCCCGCGCGTCGTTGGAATGGCCGCCAGCACGGCGGACGACCGATTACGACAGGAAGCCAGACTGGCGCATGGGAATGACCTGGGCATCTGGGCACGGTCAGGTGTACCAGTCCTGCCCGTTGGCCACTCCCAGTCTGGTTACCGCGCTCAGAGACCACTTCTGCGCAAGATGCCCGAAGGGGGCGCCAAGGACGACGAGGCACGCATTACCTTGGTATCAAGACGTTCCGCCGAGGGACGTATGCCATCCTCGACCCATTTCGCTAGCGCGGTGGCAGCCCTTCGTCCCATCTCGCGCACCGGCAAGTGAACCGTTGTGAGTGCCGGTGTCGTGGCAGCTGAACCTGGCAAATCGTCGATGCCAACAACCGAAACTTCTCCAGGAACCGAAACGCCCAGTGCCTGAAGCCCGAACAACGCTCCTTGGGCCAGCACGTCCGACAGGGCAAGAACTGCCGTTGTCCTGCAAGGTTCAGCGAAGTCGCGCCTTGCCGCATCGGATGCGGCGGACACGTCGAGCGGCATGGCGCAAAACCTGAACTCAGCCTGCGGATCATTCCTGAATGCTTTCAGGCGCGCCCGGGTTCGATCGTTTCCGGCCGTCGGCCCGTGATAGACCGCGATGGCCTTGTGACCGCTTTCCTGAAGTAGCCTAAGCGCGGACCGAGCCGCACTCTCGTTGTCGTAGCCTACGGTTGGAAGGTGGTACGACGGATCAAAATAGGAGGTTGCCACGACGGGCAGTTCCCACTTCTCGATCAATGCATCAAGAACCGGGCTGCGCGTGACCCCTGACACGATCAGCCCTTCGACACCGATGTCGACAAGCCCCCTGGCGCGCTCGGCTTCCCTGTCGGGGTCCTCATTTGTCGTTGCCACGACCAGGGACAGACCGAAGCCCGCAAGTTCCTCCTCAAGCGCATCGAGAAAGCGCGAGAATATCGCGTGATCAAGCGTAGGCACCAACGCGCCAACCACGTGCGTGCGGCCCGAGTTGATCGCTCGGGCTGCCGCACTTGGCACAAAATGAAGCGTATCGATTGCAGCCTGAACTCTGGCACGCGTGCCTTCCGACACCAATGCGTTGCCGTTCAGGACGCGGGACACCGTGGCCGTCGAAACTCCAGCCATTTGCGCCACATCTCGCAGCGTCACCCTTCTCTTTTCCGGGACACCCGCCATTTCATTGGACCGAAGTACGTTCCGCGCTTCCTCTTGCACTCTGATATTGACAAATTTAGCCGATCACATGCTAAATGTAACCGGTTTCATGCCGTCCGGGGGGACAATGCTGGATCAGCGAGTGCTGCAAAGCTTCTCGAACGCGGAGCAAGAAGTGCTGGGAAGGCACTTTCCTGGATTCCCTCGACCGTCTGACGGCACCAAATTCACGATTCAGCCGCGATCGATTCGGAAATTGAACCTCGAGAGCGACGACCTCCTTGCGATCGACGGCAACGGAACTGTCGCCGTCGCTGCATTTGACGCAAGCGGCCAGCCCAAGCCATCACATCTTGGCTTGCGGGGGCCGGTCGAGATCGATGCGGAGAGCTTCCATTCGAAGCCGCTTCGCGGTTGGATCGCCGCGAACGGGGGCATGGCCGACAGCGCGATTCAGGCGGTGACCCTCGAGAGTCGCGGGGAACCGATGATCCTCAAGGCCAGAGACTCGGTAACGATCTGGCTGATCCGGCCCTCGGCACGGGAAGACCTGGTTGCTGGCGCCGCGCAAGGCGTGATCAGCGCAACCCTGCAGCCGGCCAGCGGGCGTACCATGCCACCCGACCCGATTGGCAAGGTGCGAGAGGAGTTCACGGTCTTGCGCGGGTCAGCAAGAGCCTACGAGATCAAAAGGGGCGAATTCGTTCAGATCATCGACTTGGAAGGACAGCAATGCTCGGACTTCCAGGCCATTCGACTGCGTGGCCTTGAGCGTGACAAGGAACTCGTGATCGACAGCACGGCGACACGCAGCATGGTACGGCGCGCATATCCCGGTCCCGGCCTCTTTGACAAGTTCTACGATGCGTCGCTTGCTCCCCTTCTGCGGGTAGTCCAGGACAGCTGCGGTCGTCATGACACGTTTGGCATGGCCTGCACGGCGCGAGGTTACGAGGAACGGGGCTTTCCAGGTCACGTGAACTGCTCTGACAACATGTCCTTCGCATTTGCTCCCTTTGGCGTGGCTCCTCGGGTTGCGTGGCCCGCCGTGAATTTCTTCTGGAACACTTGGATCGATCCACATCACCAGATCCAGACCGAAGAGTCACATTCGCGCGCAGGGGACTTCGTCGTGATGAAGGCGCTTGACGACCTTGTCTGCACCTCCACCGCCTGTCCCGATGACATCGACCCCATCAATGGATGGAACCCGACGGACATTCATGTGCGCATCTACGAGCCCGACAGCCCGATTCAGCGCGCTGTCGCCTACCGGCCAAAGGAAGACGGTCCAATGAGCATGAGCCAGACCTCCGCCTTTCACCAGCGGCTCGAGCCTCTGACCAACGCCTTTGCGCCCGCGCGTGACCTCTGGTCTCCTGTCTCGTTTCCCGCCCACGGAACGCTTGGAGAATACTGGGCCTGCAGAACCGCCGTCACCGTTCAGGACATGAGCGGACTCCGGAAGTTCGATGTCATCGGGCCGGACGCCGAACGCCTCCTTCAACACACAATGACCCGTGACATCGCAAGGCTGGCTGTTTGGCGCGGAACCTACTCGCTCATGTGCGACGAGACCGGCCAGGTGATCGACGACGGCACGCTTTTTCGCATGGCACCGCAGCTGTTTCGCTGGTGCTGCGGCTCCGAAGAAAGCGGGCGTTGGCTGACCCGCCTGGCCGAAGAGAACGGATGGCAGGTACGCATCCACGATCTGGGCGGCGCATTGCCGAATCTGGCGGTTCAAGGGCCCAGGTCCCGAGAGCTCCTGAATGACATCGTGTTCACACAGCCGCACGTGCCGTCGCTGGAGCAGATGAGGTGGTTCGGTGCGACCATCGCCCGGCTGCACGACCGCGAAGGTGCTCCTTTCTTCCTGACGCGTACCGGCTACACAGGGGAATTGGGCTACGAGATCTTCTGCAGTGCCTCGGACGCGATCACCGTTTGGGACGCATTGGCGGAGGCCGGCAGGGCCCATGGGCTCGTGCCCATGGGGTCAGATGCGCTTGAAATCATACGCGTCGAGGCGGGCTTCGCCGCCCCGGGATCGGAGTTTGCGCCCGGCGTCGATGCGCTGGAAGCCGGGCTTGGATTTGCGGTTGACATGAACAAGCCGGACTTCGTGGGTCGCAAAGCGCTCGAACGAAACGCTGCGTCACAACGGCGGATCCTGAAGGGTTTCCTCTTGGAATGCGATGACGTCCCCGCCCACGGAGCTCCGATCTACTGTGGCGAACGACAGGTGGGGGTTGTCACCTCTGCCGCGAGGTCGCCGACGCTCGAACGCGCAATTGCGCTGGCACGCCTTTCGGTTGAGCATGCTGCCGACGGAACCGCACTGGAGGCTGGTCAACTCGACGGCCGCATGAAGAGGCTCACGGGCAAAGTGACTTCTATTCCCTTCCTGGACCCGAGACGCGAAAGGGCGCGGGCATGAGCGTTGTCGAGGTCGATGGCGTATGGAAGATCTTCGGCGACAAATCGGCCGAAGCCATTGCAGCGGTCCGCGGCGAAGGGCTTGGCAAGGCCGAGGTGCTGGATCGATTCGGCGCGATCATTGGCGTAAAGGACGCCTCCTTCACGGTCGAGGAGGGCGAGATATTCTGCCTGATGGGCCTTTCAGGCTCGGGCAAGTCGACATTGGTTCGCCACATCAATCGCTTGATCGAACCCACCACGGGCACGATCCGCATTCTTGGCGAAGACATCGGAGCGATGTCTTCCGAGGCACTGCGCGCCCTGCGCGCGGAAAAAATCGGAATGGTCTTTCAGAACATGGCACTGCTGCCGCACCGTTCGGTCAGGGACAATATCGGTTTCGCGCTCGAACTCCGGGGCAAGGATGCCTACCATCGCGCTCAGCTTGCGGACCACGCCCTCGAAACGGTGTCCTTGCACGGGTACGGAGACAGGCTGCCTTCGGAACTTTCCGGCGGCATGCAGCAGCGCGTCGGCTTGGCGCGGGCGCTCGCCGCGGATCCCGAAATCCTCTTGATGGACGAACCGTTTTCCGCACTCGATCCGCTCATTCGCCGGAACTTGCAGAACGAATTCCTCGGCCTCAGCCAGAATCTCAGGAAAACCACAGTCTTCATCACTCACGACCTCGACGAAGCGATCCGGATGGGTGACCGCATCGGCATCATGAACGACGGTGAAATTGTCCAGATCGGCACAGCCGAAGACATCGTCACGGCGCCCGCAGACGACTACGTGGCAGACTTTGTGGCCGGGATTTCCCGGCTGAAGCTCGTCTCTGCATCAAAGATCATGGTTGCGGTCGAAAGTCACGTCGCGCGGCATGGACCCATTGACGACGCTCACGACTACCCGACAGCACGACCCGAAGACGATCTCGACACGCTCGTGGAACTTTCCACAGGCACCGAGCTTCCCGTGCTGATTCGGCACGATGGCGGCACCGTAGGAATAGTCACCAAGGACACTCTCCTTCACGGCCTGCAGGGAACTGAAGCCACATGAGCACAACTGCTGCATTGATCGGAGCGGAACCGCGAGAAGTCGAGAGCCGGGACGTCTCGGTACCGGTGTTCGCGGATCGGAACGCGGCCTATTACGGCTCGGTATTCGAGCGCCTCCAGAAAGGCGAACTGCCGTTCTGGCACATGAACCTCGCAGGACTGCTGATTCCGTGGGTCTGGAGCGCCTGGCGCGGCGTGTGGCTGATGTTCTGGGTCTCACTCGCGCTAGACATGATTGGACTCGTCTGCCTGATGCAGAACTTCAAGTATGGACCGTTGCTTGCAGATGCCCATCTCGATCCTTCTGCCAACGCCATTCTGATCGAACGGTACACGCGGTGGCTGAGCGTCTACAACAACGTCGGCATCGCCACGCTCATCCTGGGTCGCCTGCTCATCGGGCTACAGGCAAACAGATGGTATTTCAGGCAATATTCCAAATGGCGGATCGACGGGCACACCGCCCATGGCGTCGTGGCACGGCGCGTACTGATCGCTGCGTTGATATTGGTGCTTGTAGCGCCAATTACTCTTTACCGGGCAACGCAACAGAGAATCGACGAACGCGCCTGCTTCAACCAGGTACGTGCGATCGACGGCACCCAGCGTTTGCTTTCCCGTTATGGTGTGACCGAAGTCTCCGACCTGACGTCCGCCTTGGCTGATCGACGGGACAGGCTTGTCACCGAAAGGGCAACTCTGGAAGCAAGCGCGTCCCTTACCGACGACCAGAAGGGCCGCCTCGCCGAAATCCGGCGGGAAGAGCGCCAGCTCAGGCGCGAGAACGATGCGGTCGAAGACTTCAAGGCCGTCTCGGCCAAGGACCGCTTCGACTGCCTGTTCATCGACGACTTTCCAACACTTGCACGCATCGACCCGCCCGAGGACGTGACATACAGACGCGTGCCTGACGAGGACGCCATTGCGCAAGGACGAAGCGGTGCCACGAAAGTCATCACGCAGGTCAAGGATCCGGTGGAAGGCCGGACCGTCAACATATTCACCTACACGGCGGAATCGATCGACATCGGCATAAATTTCCTGCGCGCGCAGTATGCCGGAATCTTCGACGCGCTCACCAACGTGCTCCGGCAGTCGCTCATTCGCGTGGAAGTGGCGTTCATGCTGACTCCCTGGCCGGTTCTGGTCGGTCTTGCGATGATTCTGGCCTGGGCCTACTGCGGCACGGGCACTGTCGTGTTTGTCGGCGCTTCCCTGACATTTCTTGCGGTTTTCGAACTCTGGCAGATCGCGATGCAAACAATGGCGCTGGTTGTCGTGGCGACGGCGATCTGCATCTTCGTCGGCCTGCCCGTCGGCATCTGGATGGCAAAAAACCGGATCGCGAACTGGATCACCGAACCGATTCTCGACGTGATGCAAACCATTCCCTCGCTCTCCTACCTCGTCCCCGCCGTGGCCTTCTTCGGAATCTCGCAGCCGCCCGCCGTGCTGGCGACCGTGGTCTTCGCCATACCACCCATGGTGAAACTGACCGCCCTCGGCATCAGGCAGGTTCCGCAAAGCACGAAAGAGGCGGCCCTCGCCTTCGGCGCATCCGAACGGCAGTTGCTGACAAAGGTCGAACTTCCCATGGCCGTGCCATCAATAATGGCAGGCCTGAACCAGACAATCATGCTGGCACTCTCCATGGCAACAATCTCGGCATTCATCGGCGCGGAAGGCCTTGGCGCGATCGTGACTGCTGCGCTGGGCGATGCCCAGGCCGGAAAGGGCTTGCTCGCAGGCATCGCCATCGCCCTCGTGGCCATGGTGATCGACAGAATTCTCAAGGGGATCCGGAGTTCGCTGAGCCGGATATGAGAATGCACGAGACTCAATCTCAAATAGGGAGAAAGACCATGAGACTTACACTGAAAGCGACGGCGATCGGCGCCGTGCTCCTTGCGGCGACCAGTGCCGGTGCACAGGAAACCGTCAAGCTCTCGGACCTGAACTGGAACGGCGCGCGCGCGATCGGCCACGTCCTGAAGGCCATCATCACCGGCCCGATGGGAAGCGAGGCGGAAATCATCGAGGGCATGAACCAGCAGTCGGTCATCTATGCCGGCATGGACAAAGGGGACGGCTCGATCGACGTCCACACGGACATGTGGATGCCCAACTGGCAGTCTGCCTGGGACGAGTACATCGTAGGCAACGGCACGGTTGACCACAACATGCCCTACAAGGGCACTTCGAACATCTACATTCCGTTCTACATGGCCGACACGATCCGCTCGATCGATGACCTCAGGAAGCCGGAAATCGCAGCCATGTTCGACACGGACGGCGACGGCCTGGGCGAATACTGGGCCGGCGACGTGACCTGGGCTTCGACGAAGCGTTGGCAGATCAAGTTCAAGTCCTACGGCCTGGACAGCCTTTGGGAGCCGAACATCATTTCTGCGGACACATTCAAGGCCGGGCTTGCGGCGGCGTACGCCGCTTCCCAGCCGCAGCTGTTCTATGCCTGGACCCCGGAGTCCATCCACGTGCAGTTCGATCTTGTGAAAGTCGAGGAACCTGCACGCTTCGAGGGCTGCGAAGATGTTGATCTCGATGCCGAGAACTGGCTGGAAGTTTCGCATTTCGAGTGCGTCATCGCCGACAACGACGTCTACATTGCGTTCTCGCAGTCGCTTTGGGACCGCAACCCGGCGGTGGCAAAGATGCTCAAGAACGTGCAGCTCACTGGTGATGAAGTCGGCCTGTGGATTCTCGAAATCTTCGAGAAGAAGCGGGACCCGCAGGAAGTCGCCGAGGAGTGGATTGCCGACAACCAGGACATCGTGAACGGCTGGATCAACGGCTGATCCGACTTCATGTGCCAAACCGGGTCACGCGCCCTGCCCTGGGCGCGTGACTCCCTTCTGACAGAAGACTCTCCTACATTGCAGTAGGATCTTGGGCCGGTCGATTGACCGTGGGCCTGCGGCCTTGGCGACGACGCCATGCAGAGCCGGTCTCATGTCCGGCGACGATGCACGACTCCGCCGGATGCTGGCTGCGCGACTGCGCTGCAACTTGCTCAGTTCACTGTACGCCGCTATTCGATGCCCAGCATCTTCCGGTTCGCGACCGCATCCGTGTCTCCACCCGCAAAGTCGTCAAATGCCCTTTCGGTCACGCGGATGATATGATCCCTCACGAAGGCCGCCCCTTCCCGGGCGCCGTCCTCCGGATGCTTCAGGCAGCACTCCCATTCCACAACGGCCCAGCCGTCGAATCCGGCAGCCGTGAGCTTCGAGAATACTGAAACGAAATCCACTTGCCCGTCGCCAAGGGACCTGAAACGGCCCGCACGGTCGACCCAAGGCTGATAGCCTGAATAGACCCCCTGCCGACCCGTCGGGTTGAACTCGGCATCTTTGACGTGAAACATTCGGATCCGGTCGCTGTAAATTTCGATGTTGTCCAGGTAGTCGAGGCATTGCAGCACGTAGTGCGACGGGTCGTAAAGCATGCAGGCCCGCGCGTGATTGCCGGTTCGCTCAAGGAACATCTCGTAGGTGACCCCGTCATGCAGATCCTCGCCGGGATGTATCTCGAAGCAAATGTCGACCCCGCAATCCTCGGCGTGATCAAGTATCGGACGCCAGCGCGAAGCCAGTTCGTCAAACGCCGTCTCGACCAGGCCGGCTGGGCGCTGCGGCCAAGGATAGATGTATGGCCAGGCCAGCGCCCCCGAAAACGCCGCCTGTTCCGTGAGACCAAGATTCCTCGAGGCGGACAGCGCCTTCTTGACCTGGTCGACCGCCCATGCCTGCCGCGCTGCAGGATTGCCACGCACGGATTCAGCAGCAAACCCGTCGAAGGCAGCGTCATACGCGGGGTGCACTGCCACAAGCTGGCCTTGAAGGTGAGTGGACAGCTCGGTCACTTCGATGCCGTTCTCGGCGGCCATTCCCTTGAACTCGTCGCAATAGTCCTTGCTTTCGGCAGCCTTCTCCAGATCGAAGAAGCGATCGTCCCAGGATGGCACCTGCACACCCTTGTAGCCGCAATCGGCTGCCCAACTCGTGATGCCGTCCCAGGAATTGAACGGTGCGTCGTCGCCTGCAAACTGCGCCAGAAACAGCGCTGGCCCCTTCATCGTCTTCATGACGGGTTCCTCCCGGTTCATTGACTATTCGGCCTGCAGCGATTCGCCCTGCCGTCATCGGGAAGGTACGTCTTTCCGGGCCTTTCGCAACACCGCCTCGGCACTTGTCATGCGAATCCTGGCAAAATACGGTCACGGCATGGAGATGGACTGCATAGGCGCCGATGCGCTCTCCGACAGGCTCGAAGCCAAGCGCGACGACCTTGTGTCGTTGACGCAGGAACTGGTCCGCATCCCAACCGTCAATCCTCCGGGCGAGAATTATCGCGACATCTGCGAGTTTCTCGCCCGTCGCCTCGAAAGGTCCGGCTTCACGGCAACCATTGAACGTGCCGAAGGCGCGCCCGGCGACAGCGACCGTCATCCTCGCTGGAATGTCGTTGCGCGGCGCGAGGGAGCGTCACCTGGACAGTGTGTCCACTTCAACAGCCACATCGACGTGGTCGAGGTTGGGCGCGGTTGGGCCTTTGACCCATTCGGGGCAGAACTCGTCGACGGGAAAATCTACGGGCGCGGATCCTGCGACATGAAGGGCGGACTCGCGGCCTCGATCATCGCAGTGGAAGCCTTCGTTGATGCGTATCCGTGCCATCCGGGCATGATCGAGATATCCGGGACTGCCGACGAGGAGACCGGTGGCTACGGCGGAGTCGCCCATCTCGCCCAACAAGGCCGCTTTGCACATGTTCATCACGTGATCATTCCGGAACCGCTGCAGAAGGACCGCATCTGTCTGGGGCACCGGGGCGTCTGGTGGGGCGAGATCGAAACGCACGGGGAGATCGCGCACGGTTCGATGCCGTTCCTCGGCGACTGCGCGGTGCGCCACATGGGCGCGGTCCTGCGCGAAATGGAGGACAAGCTCTATCCGGCGCTTGCCTCGAAGCGCACGGACATGCCGATCGTGCCGGATGGCGCGCGGCAGTCCACGATGAACATCAACAGCCTGCACGGCGGGCAGGCAGAGCCGCCGGAAGACTTCACGGGCTGGCCTTCGGCCTGCGTGCCCGACAATGCGCGCATGATCGTCGATCGGCGCTACCTGATTGAGGAAAGCAGGGACGAAGTCGTGCGCGAGATCAGGGACCTGCTTGAAGGAATTGCAAGAGAAAGGCCTAACTTCAGCTACGATCTTCGGGAACTCTGGAGCGTGGCGCCCACGATGACCGAAAGGGACGCCCCGGTCGTCAAGAGCGTCGCCAAGGCTATCAGGGACGTCTTCGGCAGGGATCCGGACTACGTCGTCTCACCCGGCACCTACGACCAGAAGCACATTGACCGGATCGGAAAGCTCGACAACTGTATCGCCTACGGGCCCGGCCTCCTGGAACTCGCACACAAACCGGACGAATACGTCGTGGTTCAGGATATGATGGACTCGGCCAAGGTCATGGGGCTTTGCCTCATGGATCTGCTCACCTCGCAACGAAAGGCAACTGCCTGACCAACACAAGGGAGACACTTATGAACAGTATTCGGAAATCCGCCACCGCCTTCGCGCTTCTCGCGCTGACCGCCGGCGGTGCATGGGCCGCAAAGTCCGACGTCACGATCGGCCTTCAACTGGAGCCGCCCCATCTCGATCCCACTTCGGCCGCCGCCGGGGCCATTGACCAGGTCTTGTATTCGAACGTCTTCGAGGGCCTGACCCGGTTCGGCCCCGACGGCTCGGTCGGGCCAGGCCTTGCCGAAAGCTGGGAGATTTCCGCCGACGGCACGACCTACACGTTCAACCTCCGCCCTGACGTCAAGTTCCATGACGGCACCGACCTTGAGGCCACGGACGTGGTCTTCTCGCTGGATCGCGCACGCGCCGAGGATTCGCAGAACGCCCAGAAGGCACTGTTCTCCGGAATCAAGTCGGTCGAAGCGAACGGCCCGACCACAGTCGTGGTCACCTTGAATGCGCCGCAGGGCAATTTCCTGTTCAACATGGCGTGGGGAGACGCCGTCATCGTTGCGCCCGAGAGCATTGACGACATCAAGGGCAATCCGGTCGGCACGGGCGCGTTCAGATTTTCCGAATGGAAGCGAGGCGACAGCATCACGATCGTCCGAAACGCGGACTACTGGGGCGCCGCACCGGCACTTGAGCAAGCGACGTTCAAGTTCATTTCGGAGCCGACCGCAGCCTTTTCGGCGATGATGGCCGGCGACATCGATGCCTTTTATTCCTATCCGGCCCCGGAGAACCTGGTGCAGTTCGAGGCGGACCCCCGCTTCACGGTTCTGGCCGGCAACACGGAAGGCGAAACCATCCTTGCGATCAACAACAAGATGGAGCCCTTCGGCGACGTCCGCGTGCGCAAGGCCGTCAGCATGGCGATAGACCGTCAGGCGATCATTGACGGAGCCATGTTCGGATACGGCACGCCCATCGGAACCCACTTTGCACCGCATCACCCCGACTATGTCGACCTGACCGGGAACGCGCCACATGACCCGGAAGCCGCCAAGGCGCTTCTGGCCGAAGCGGGATATCCCGACGGCTTCGAAACCACGCTCAAGCTGCCGCCGCCATCCTACGCGCGCCGCGGCGGCGAGATCATCGCCGCGCAATTGCGCGAGATCGGAATCGAGACCGAGATATCCAACCTAGAATGGGCGCAGTGGCTGGAACAGGTGTTTCGCGGCTACGACTACGGGCTGACCATCGTCAGCCACACCGAGCCCATGGACATCGGTATATACGCTCGCCCGACATACTACTTCCAGTATGACAACCCGGCGTTCCAGGCGTTGATCAACGACTTGAGCGTCGAAAACGACCCGGCCACGCGCTCCGCAATGCTTATGGAGGCGCAAAAGACGATCTCGGAAGACTATGTCAACGGCTTTCTCTTCCAGTTGGCACTCACCTCGGTTGTGGACGCAAGGCTGGACGGCATCTGGCCCGACGCTCCGACGCAGGCCGTGGACCTGACCGGAGTCAGCTGGACGGAGTGACCATGCGAGCAGTCGGCTGACATGCTGCGTTACACCGTCAAGCGACTGGGCTCGCTTCTGGCCTCACTGGTCGTTGCGAGCCTGGTCATTTTTGCATGCATCGAAGTCGTGCCGGGCGATCCGGCCTCCTTCATGCTGGGCATCAATGCACAGCCGGACACGGTGGCCGCCCTCAGGGAAGAGCTTGGCCTGAACAGGGCGCCGCACGAGCGCTACATCGCCTGGGTCGGCGGCCTGGTGACCGGAGACTTCGGCACGTCCTACACCTACCGCTCTCCCGTGTCCGAGATCGTGGTCGAACGACTTGCGATTTCGCTCCCCCTCGCGATCTATGCGCTCAGCCTCACGATCCTTGTCGCCTTTCCGGTCGGCATCCTGGCGGCGACGCGGCGCGGGTCGCTGACCGACATTTCAGTCATGGCGACCACGCAGCTGGGAGTCGCGATTCCCAATTTCTGGTTCGCGCTCCTGATGGTTCTCGTCTTCGCGGTCAACTTGCGCTGGTTTTCGGCAGGCGGCTTCCCGGGGTGGGACGCGGGGATCCCGGCCGCCGTCAAGGCGCTGACGCTCCCCGCAATCGCGCTCGCGCTTCCGCAGGCATCCATCCTGGCGCGCGTAATGCGCTCTTCGCTGCTCGACACCCTGTCGGAAGACTATATCCGAACCGCCCGAGCGAAGGGCCTCACGGGACGTCAGGCGCTCCGGAAGCATGCGCTCCGCAACGCCTTGATCCCGGTGCTGACAATCATCGGCCTTCAGTTCTCGTTTCTGCTGGCCGGCGCGATCATCATTGAGAATGTCTTCTTTCTTCCCGGCCTTGGCAGGCTCGTGTTCCAGGCCATCTCTCAGCGCGACCTGATCGTGGTCGAAAGCGTGGTGATGATTCTGGTCTTTGCCGTGATCATCGTGAATTTCCTGGTCGATCTTGCCTATGCCTGGGTGGATCCGCGCCTGAGATCGCGCACATGACGGAGGAAAGGCTGTTTCGCGCGGCATTGCGGTCACGGAACCTCGTCGTGGGGAACCTGCTTGCTGCAGCCTTTGCGATCGGGGCACTGCTGTCCCTGTTCTGGACCCCGTATGACGTTACCGAGCTCGCCATCGCCACAAGGCTCCAGGCACCATCTGCAGTTCACTGGTTCGGAACGGACCACTTCGGTCGGGACATCCTCTCGATGATCATGGTTGGCGCGCAGACCTCGATCGCGGTCGCGATCGTTGCGGTTGGAATCGGCATGGGCATTGGCGTACCTCTTGGCCTGGCGGCGGCGGCACGGCGCGGCAGCCTTCTTGACGAGACCATCATGCGTAGCAACGACCTGGTCTTCGCGTTCCCAAGCCTCCTCATCGCGATCATGATCACGACCGTATTCGGGCCGTCGGCGCTGAACGCGATCATCGCGATCGGCATCTTCAACATCCCGGTGTTCGCACGCCTGACGCGCGGAGCGGCGCTCCCGCTCTGGACCCGGGACTACATCCTGTCAGCGCGGGTTTCCGGAAAGGGGCCGGTGCGGATTTCGGTCGAGCACATCCTGCCAAACGTGACCAATCTCCTGATCGTTCAGGGCACGATCCAGTTTTCGCTGGGGATTCTCGCTGAAGCGGCGCTGAGCTACGTTGGTCTGGGAGTGCAGCCCCCCACACCCTCCTGGGGCCGAATGCTTGCGGACAGCCAGACGCTGATCGCGATCGCACCGCACATGGCGATGTTTCCCGGCTTCGCCATACTCCTGACGGTGCTTGGACTCAACCTTGCGGGCGACGGCCTGTGCGACCTCCTCGATCCTCGGATCCGGAACGCTTAGCCGTGACGCTTCTCGATATCCATAACCTGGCCTTGTCGATCCACGGAACGCCCATCCTGAAGGGAATCTCGCTCGACATTGCGCCAGGAGAGGTCTGCGGCGTGATCGGTGAGAGCGGCTCGGGAAAGTCGCTCACCGCGCTTTCGGCGATGCAGCTTCTTCCTGAGGGCTCGGACTGCAGCGGACAGATCACCATCGCTGGCCGCGACGTCCTCTCAATGCGCGAATCCGAGCTTTGCAGCATGCGTGGTGCAGACGTCGGCATGGTTTTCCAGGAACCCATGACGGCATTGAATCCGGTCCAGACGATCGGGCACCAGGTTGCCGAGACCATCTTGATCCATGAAGGCACAAGCAAGGCCGAGGCAATGTCCCACGCAGCCGAGACGCTCGCCCGCTGCGAGCTGCCGCAGTCCAGGTTCCCGCTCGATCGCTATCCGCACGAGCTTTCCGGGGGACAGCGGCAGCGGGTCGTCATCGCCATCGCCATAGCGCTCGGCCCAAAGCTCCTCATCGCCGACGAACCAACGACCGCGCTTGACGTCACGACCCAGGCCGAAATCCTTTCGCTCCTTCGACGTCTCGTGGACGAGGACGGCATGGGCCTCATGCTGATCTCGCATGACCTTGCGGTCGTGACAGGCCTCGCTGACGATGTCTTCATCATGAAGGACGGGGAAGTCGTGGAACGGAGGACCGCCCGTACGCTCCACCGTGACATGACGCACCCTTACACCAAGGCGCTCTTCGAGGCTTCAGGCCACCAGCCAGATCGCACGGATTCGCAGATCGAGGGGTCCCTCCTGAAGGTCGAGAACGTTTCACGCGACTACCTGCTGCCACGTCGCACGTTTCTTGGCGCGCACCCTACAATGCGCGCCGTCGACGACGTGCGTTTCGAGATTCGCCGTGGCGAATGCGTGGGCCTTGTGGGCGAAAGCGGCTGCGGCAAGTCCACGCTGACGCGTGCGATTCTGGGACTTGAGCCCGTCCAGGAAGGGCGAATCACTCTCGACGGCCGGGACGTGTTCACCGAACCGGATGTCCGCCGAAAGATGCAAGTCGTGTTCCAGGATCCGTTTGGATCGTTCAATCCGCGCCACAGGGTTGCCCGGCTGGTCAGCGAGCCGTTTCATCGTCTCAACCGTGCGGCGACGACGGACGAAGTCGACGAGGCGTTGACGTCCGTAGGACTGGCACCGAGTGACAAGCACAAGTACATACACGAGTTTTCCGGGGGACAGCGGCAGCGCATCGCCATCGCACGCGCGTTGATCATTCGCCCGGAGCTCATCATTCTCGACGAGGCCGTTTCAGCGCTCGACGTTTCGATCCGGGCTCAGATCCTCGATCTCCTGGTCGACCTGTCGGTCACGTACGGCCTGACCTACCTGTTCATCACGCATGACCTGACGGTGGTCCGTTCGATCGCCGACCGGATCCTCGTCATGCATGCAGGCCGGATCGTCGAACAGGGGAACACGGACGAAGTGTTCGAGGCCCCGCGCGACGCCTACACCCGTCGACTGCTCGATGCAGCTCCGAAACTGCCCGTGTGATGCAAGGAGGACAGACATGACATTCAAATCCCTCCTCTCCCGAACCGATTGCCGCTTCATTGACGGCCGCTGGGTGCCGGCAGGCGAAGGCAGGACGCTCGCACTGAACGATCCTTCCGTGGGCAAGCCGCTCTGCGAGATCGCCCGCTGCGACGCAGGTGACGTTGACGACGCCATCACGTCAGCCAGGGCATCGCTTGCGAGCGAATGGGGCGCGGCCACGGCGGCAGAGCGCGGGCGCATCCTGTGCCAGATCGGGCAGGAGGTGCTGAACCAGGTCGACACACTGGCCAGGATGGAGGCCATGGATGTTGGCAAGCCGCTTGCGCAGGCACGCGCGGACGCCGTCGCGCTTTCCCGTTACATGGAGTTCTACGGCGGTGCCGCCGACAAGCTGCACGGCGAGACCATCCCCTATCTGGACGGCTACACGGTGTACACGCTTCGCGAACCTCACGGCGTCACGGGGCACATCATCCCCTGGAACTATCCGATGCAGATCATCGGCCGCTCGGTCGGCGCCGCACTTGCGACGGGCAACGCGTGTGTTCTCAAGCCCTCCGAAGACGCCTGCCTCACGGCCCTTGCCTTCACGGAACTCGCGTCCCGTGCAGGGCTGCCACCGGGCGCGCTCAACGTAGTCCCGGGGCTCGGCGAGGAGGCCGGATCCGCGCTTTCGGCGCATCCAGGCGTTGACCACGTCTCGTTCACCGGATCGGTTGCCGTCGGCAAGATGATCCAGGCGGCCGCGGCAGCGCATGTCGTGCCCGTCACGCTCGAACTGGGCGGCAAGTCTCCGCAGGTCGTATTTGCGGATGCGGACATTGAAGCCGCCCTGCCGTTTCTCGTGAATGCGGGCATTCAGAACGCGGGCCAGACGTGTTCCGCATCTTCCCGCATCCTGATCGAGCGATCACGCCATGACGAAGTGGTGGCCCTGATGACGGAGCGTTACACTGCGTTGCGCACCGGCCCCGCTCTATCCGACCTGGACGTCGGACCGCTGGTTTCGGACGCCCAGAAGTCAGTTGTCGAGGGGTTCCTTGCCGAAGGCTCTGCATCACAGATCGTGGCGCAGGGCGAGATAGTCGAAGAGGCGCCTGAAGGCGGCGCCTATGTCGCCCCTACGCTATATGCGGGAGTCGAACCCGGGCACGTTCTCGCGCAGGACGAGATCTTCGGTCCCGTTCAAGTGGTCATTCCGTTTGATGACGAAGATCACGCAACGGCCATTGCGAACGGCACGAAATACGGACTTGTCGCGTCGTGCTGGACGCGGGACGGCGCACGCCAGATGCGCATGGCCAGAAAGCTCCGTGCCGGCCAGGTCTTCCTCAACAACTACGGCGCGGGCGGCGGCGTGGAACTCCCGTTCGGAGGGCGTGGCCTGTCGGGACATGGACGGGAAAAGGGATTCGAGGCCATGTACGGCTTCACCGCTCTGAAGACCGTTGCAGCGCTGCATGGATAGGGGACCCACATGCGATTGAAAGGAAAGGCTGCCATCGTGACCGGGGGCGCATCCGGATTCGGAGCCGGCATCGCCGGCAAATTCCTTGCGGAAGGCGCACGAGTGATGATCGCAGACGTGAACGGCAATGCCGCCGACGCGAAAGCGCGGGAGCTTGGCTGCGAGGCCATCGAGACTGACGTCGCAAGCGACGGTGACGTTGCCGCAATGGTAGCTTCTGCGCGCTCGGCATTCGGGAAGATCGACATACTCGTCAACAATGCCGGGGTGACGCACCTGCCCGCACCACTGGACGAGGTCAGCGAGGCGGATTTCGACCGCGTATTCGCCGTCAACTGCAAGTCGGTCTACCTGACGGCCCGGCATATCGTGCCTGAATTAAGGGAACAGGGTTCCGGCACAATCCTCAACGTGGCGTCGACGGCCGGCGTAAGCCCGAGACCTCGGCTCAACTGGTACAATGCGTCCAAGGGCTGGATGAACACGGCAACCAAGACAATGGCGGTCGAACTGGCTCCCGTCGGCATCCGCGTGAACGCGCTGAATCCCGTGGCGGGCGAAACGCCGCTCCTGAAGAGCTTTCTCGGAGAGGACACACCGGAAATGCGGACTAAATTCCTCGCGACGATACCATTGGGCAGGTTCTCGACGCCTGAGGACATTGGCAACGCGGCCTGCTATCTTTGCTCCGACGAGGCCAGCATGGTGACCGGGGTCTGTCTTGAAGTTGACGGCGGGCGCTGCATCTGAACCCCTGCCCGGACCGGCAGTCGCGGCCTCGAAACGGTGTGGCTGGGCCACTTCCCACGCATGCATTTGAAGGACGTGGAAACCTACTCTTTCGAAACGGGAGGAGTTCCGTGTGTATGAAAGGTCTCGATCGTCTTAAGCCCCCAGGCCTGGCCTTTCCTGCGTTCGGACTCCGTCCAGGTGACAGGTTCCCAGTCCGGCTGCAGGATCAGGCGCGCACCTGAATTCGCCAGTTCCACGCGATTGCCGGCGGGCTCCCAGACGTAAAGGAAAAACGTCCCTTGAATGGCGTGCTTGTGTGGTCCCGTCTCGATATGGACGCCGTTCTCGAGGAATATGTCCGCCGCACGCAGGACATCCTCCCTTTGGTCGCAAGCATAGGTCAGGTGGTGGAATCGCCCGTTCCCGCCGCCATGTTCTTCAGTGCAGGCAAGATCATACGTCTTGTTGTTCACGGTGAACCAGCAGCCGCCAAGCCGGCCGTTGTCGAGAAGGATCTGCTCGGTGACGCGTGACCCGAGAGTCGCAATCATGAAGTCCCGAAACGCGGTGACGTCTTCGGCGAGAAGGTTCACGTGATCCAAGCGTCTCGGGCAGCATCCCTGCCCGTGATATCGCTGGGCAATGTTTTTCAGCGCCGGGCGTTCGCCTTCGGGCGCCTCGAACTTCCGAGTCTCCCAATAGATCTCGAACACGTGCCCGAAGGGATCCTCGAATCGAAATGCCGGGCCATGACCAAGGTCACCGTCGGTCCAGCCGGAAACCTGGCATCCCGATGCGTTGATCGCTGCCACGCGCCGATCGAGAGCCTCCGGCGACGACACGCGATAGGCGACATGACCGACGCCCGTGGTGTGGCGCTGCGTCAGCTTGAGCGTTTGAAA
Source organism: Silicimonas sp. (assembly GCA_022826205.1). Lineage (GTDB taxonomy): Bacteria > Pseudomonadota > Alphaproteobacteria > Rhodobacterales > Rhodobacteraceae > JAJEFO01. Next base: position 30,904 of record JAJDVJ010000185.1, read on the forward strand.
TTCATAGTCGTCAAAGGCTCGGAGATAGACGCTGTCGTCGTCGCGACCGCTCTCCGTCAGCCCGTAGACGCGAACAAAGAAGTCGAGGCTTTCCTCGAACCTGTCGGTATAAAGTTCCACGTGGCCTAAGTGGGCAACATCATTGGTAGGGTTCATCTGCATTCTCCCGGCATGATGACGCACGGCGCCGCGGTGTCGATGATCGGATGCTGGAATGAATGCTACACAGGGGTACAGACAACCGCCAGCGTCGCTCGATGATCAGACGACCGCTTCAACCGTGGTCGCCCAGCGCTTTCTGACTTCACCCGCGCCTCATCCAGACACCCTACGGCGTCCTAGATCGCTGCGGCCAATGTGCCGTTGTCCATGAAGGCCTCCTCAACGTCCGGGAACCTGACCCAAATCCCACATTCGCGTTACCTGCGAATGTTGATGGCGTTGCTGTATCGCGTTGCCATGATCGAAGTTCCCCGAAGCTCGTTCGATCGATTACGAATTCTCTGCACACGCTACAGAGCGTGCCCGCCGCAACACAACGTACCCGGGTGTAGATTTTGATTCGAGATAGGCAAGGGAATTCCTGCGCGGAATCATGTAGTTGAGTAGCTTAGTGACGCTAGGGTGCAGGCGGCACCTGGCGCATGATCAAGGAAATTCGCTGATCCCGATTCATGGCCCTTCCAGATTGGCGAGCGGGATGTTCATCGCTTGCGCGACATCGTTCATGCGTCGGTCATAGCTCGCGAGTTCCACACTCTGACCCTGATCAGCCAAATATGCGCACGACGCCAGATGCAAGGCGTCGAGAGTCCGCAACTGGCTCGGGCCCGGAAAGGCATCCAGCGCCCGAGCCAAAACCAGCGAAGTCAACTCCAGCAGTGCGACACGTCCGACGATCTGGCGCGCCGTCTCGCCATGCGAATCTGCAAGACCACGTGTGTGCAGCGGCGTCCAAATCTCATATTCGATGAGTCGGCTCGACACCAAGGTCCCGTCCCAAAGGGAAACCGGAGGTTGCCGATCCTCAGACAGCAGCCAAGCCAGTGCGACGGAGGTGTCAAGATATATCACCGGTCACGCCTGCTCTCGTCGAGTTCAGCCAAGATCTCGTCCAAACAGGCGACCGGTGCGGGCCTAGGCGGCGGTCCCGAGCCCGCTAGCGTCGGCGGCGCAAGCACGCCAGACCGAACTGCCTCGGCTAAGAACGCATCGGCGAGGACCGAACTCCGGGTCTCCCTGAGCGGGCCCAATTCCGCCACCACAAGGTCACGATCGGTCACCAAAACCGTCTCGCCGGACGCCGCGAGCCGAACGTATTCGCTCAACTTGCTGTTCAGGACTTTGATGCCGACTGATCTCATGCATGAAAAGTAGCTACCGAGCGCGACTTCGTCAACCAGTAACACGTCTTTGCGCGCTGCCAAGCCGCGCACGAACCGCCAACGCTGTTGTTCCATGCCGTACGCGACGCCGGATTTCGCGAGTTTAGGTGAGGCGGCAAGGCGGCAAAGGCGAGCGAATGGCACCGCCTAGCCGCCAATGGCCTGCCTGCGGAATCAGTCGGGGCAATGTTGTGCGAGGGCAATACTGTGGCAATCAATGCCGCTGCGACACGCAACTACTACGGCCGCGACGGCGACGACTGCGTCGTCGTCGAAAAATGCGTCATCGGATGGCAGGGCATGGTCAACATTTCGTCCCGGTGCCGGGTTGTCACGCACGCGCTCGACTCCGAGACTAGGCCGGAGGATTTTCGCTCAACGCTCGTGCGAATTCGTCAAGAAGGCGCGCCAACTCGTCAGGCTTCTCGACCATTGCGTCATGCATGGTCGCGATCCGGTCGCTCTTCCAGCCCGTCCGGCCCTTGACCCGATCATGCTCCTTCCAGAACACGGAAGGATGGTTCCGCTCGCAAAGGATGTAGTAGCGATGTGCCACCTCGACTTCTCGCCCCGTCAAGGTCACGTCGCTGGAAAATGTCTTGGCCGGCTGCGGCGTGCACATTGATCTCAGCCAGTCCTTGACCTCTTCGTCTTCGGCCCAGGCATCGAACAGATCCGGCTGAATTCCTGCGGCACCGCTGTCGATTTCGGCCTGGAACCGCGTCATGCGCTCTGGATTGTTTCGTGCAAAGAGCGAAACGCCACTTTCCTCCGGCACGAATGCATCAAGATAAACAAGCGCTTTCACGCGCTCCGGAACCTGGCCTGCGACACCTGTCACGATCAGGCCGCCGTAGGAGTGTCCGACAAGAATGACATCCTCCAATTCAGCCCATCGCAGAACGTTCACGACGTCCAGCACGTGAAGATCGGAGTCGATCTCTGACGTCAGAAGGTGGCTCCGGTCGCCAAGTCCGGTAAGCGTCGGCGCATGGGTCCGATGCCCTCTTTCGCGAAGCGCGTCTTCCACCATGGCCCAGCACCACCCGCCATGCCATGCACCATGTACCAAGACAAACACGGCCATTCGCAAGCCTCCGCTGCATTTCCCCAGAACACGACTGCTCCGGAACATCGTCCCGGGCTACGTCCCCGAATCGGAATTATGCCCGCGCACTATTGTGCGAATCGTGAAGGCGTTCCTAACTTGCCGCGCACGTATTGCCCAGTCGCAACCAGGCAAGCAGTGTTGTATCTTGGGGAACCGAATCTTCCTCTGGAGATTCGATGCCCGCATCAGCATGAAGGGAGAAGACAATCATCATGGCATTGCGCATCAACGACACGGCTCCGGACTTCACGGCCGACACGACCGAAGGTCCGATCAGCTTTCACGACTGGATTGGCGACGGCTACGCAATCCTGTTTTCGCATCCCAAGGATTTCACGCCGGTCTGCACGACGGAACTCGGCCTGATGGCGGGCATGCAGGAAGAGTTCGCGAAACGGAATGCCAGGATCATCGGGATCTCGGTCGATCCGGTGGACGACCATCATCGCTGGAAGGATGACATCAAGACGGTCACCGGGAACATGGTGACCTACCCCATGATCGGTGATCCGGAAATGAAGGTCGCCAAGCTCTATGACATGCTGCCCGCAAGCGAAGAGAGGGTCGAAGGACGCACGCCTGCCGACAATCAGACCGTTCGGACCGTCTTCATCGTCGGGCCGGACAAGAAGGTGAAGCTGTCACTGACCTATCCGATGACGACCGGCCGGAACTTCGACGAGATCCTGCGTGCCCTCGATTCAATCCAGTTGACCATGGATCACCAGGTCTCGACCCCGGCGAACTGGAAGCAGGGCGAAGACGTCATCGTTGTACCCGCCGTGCCCGATGAAGACGCCAAGGCACGGTTCGACGGATTCGACAAGGTGCTGCCGTATCTCAGAACCGTCAAGCAACCGGCCTGATCACGTCACTTGCTGCCGTTTGACTTGAACGGGGTTCTTTGCAACCGCTTGCCATGTGAGTCCGGTTCGGATGCACCGGATCGGCTCTGCATGCGTGATCGACCGGCGTTATGAAACGACCTGCTACCGCCGCAAAGCGAGGCGGATCAAGTGACGAACGCCAAAGGCCAGCACGACATATGCCACAATTGACAGAGCCAATCCCAGAAGGCGCGCGAAGCCAGACATACTGCCAACATACGTATCGAAAAGCGCGGCAACGCCAATGTATGGCGCCACGAGAACCGTTCCCAACGAGGGGCTGAACTGCAGGCCTACGAAGAGACCGATGACCGGCACGACGACTCCGGCAACGATGCCGATCACAAGCGTGATGATGTTGCCTAGCGTCAAGAATGATTTCAGCTTGTGAGCCATGACTGGATAAGCCGGAAACTTGTTTTGCGCGGGATCATTGTCGACGAAAATCGGTCGCCAGCAAGACACCCTTCGCGTCTGAAAGATGCGCTTCTCCTGTGGTGCACGTAACCGAAGGGAATTATATACGAAAGTCACATCGTGGCTTCGCATTGATTTCACGGGTCATCGAAGTGGCCAACGCCAACGCTCCTCGCCGTGCAGATGTGCCAATCCCGGACGCCGCGTCATGTTTGCCCTTTCAGCGGGGCGGTTCAGCAGGGCTGTGGCCCTCAAACTCTGTTGCCGAGATCGGAAAGGCAATGCCTCGCCCTCATGCACGGTCTACTTGCCATGTTTCCAACGTGAGCGCAATGCCGGGATCGAACCATGTGACTTTCGTATATAATTCCCAATCCTATCCCTCGATCCTGTTCAGGTCCGCCACGGCGAGACAAGTCTCGCTGATGCGATTCAGAAGGTTGAGACGGTTTCGCCTCAAGCTCTGATCCGCGGCGTTTACTTGCACCGCGTCGAAAAAACCGTCGATCGGCCCTCTGAGACTGGCCATTGCCGACATGGCCGCCTCGAAGTCCTCAGACTTCATGGCGGGACGAATTGAAGCCTCCGCCCTTTCCAGCGCATCAAACAGCGAACGCTCCTCGTCTTGCTCCGCCAGCTTCGGGTCCGGATCGAGTGCGTATTCGACACCATCCTTCTCCTCGGCCTGCTTCAGGATATTGTGCGCACGCTTGAAGCCCTGTGTAAGATTTTCGCCGTCTTCGGTGTCCAGAAACGCGGAAAGGGCATTGGATCGCTTTACCAGCAGCGTCAGGTCATCCGCGCCTGGCATTGCAAGACAGGCGTCAATGACATCGTGGCGAAGGCCCTTGCCACGCAGAAAGACCTTCATGCGATCATGCAGGAATTCGAGGATCCCGCGTGGCAAGGTGAGGTCCTCGTCACCTATGCCCAGTTCACCTCTAGTCTTGTCGAGCAAGGCCTTTGCCTCCTCGCTCCGCCCTGCCGCTTCGGAGCCATGCTCCTCCACGGCCAAGGCGGCCCGAAGGCCCGGTTTCGTTGCAATCTCGACGAAGGAAATTCGGAGTTCGTTTTCGAGAATAAGCCTTATGACGCCGAGCGCCGCACGCCTGAGCGCAAACGGATCCTTCGAGCCGGTAGGCTTCTCGTCTATTGCCCAGAACCCAGCCAACGTGTCGATCTTGTCGGCAAGCGCGACCACGACCGAAAGTAACCCGTTCGGCACATTGTCGGACGGGCCCAGGGGCTGGTGGTGCTCGCGTGCAACGCGTGCGACATCGTCTGACTGGCCCGCGGCACGAGCGTAGTGTTCGCCCATGATCCCTTGGAGTTCGGCGAACTCGTAGACCATCTCGGACGACAGGTCGGCCTTAGCGACCCGCGCCGCCTCGACCGCCCGATCAGGATCGGCTCCCAATGCCGGGGCAATCTCCTTCGCCAATTCCGAAATCCTGTCGATTCGCTCGGCCTGGCTTCCGAGCCTGTTGTGAAACGTGACCTTGCCGAGCATGTCGGTCCACGCCTTCATCCCATCCCTGGCCACGCGCAGGTCGTTTTCCCAGAAGAACTTGGCATCCGAAAGGCGGGCCCGAAGCACCTTTTGGTTCCCGGCCATGATCGTTGCACCCTTGTCCGCCGTCTCCCGGTCCGCCACCGCGATGAAATGCGTGATCCGGCCAGAACTGTCCCTTGCGCTGAAGAACTTTTGGTGCACCCTCATTGAGGTCTGCAGCACCTCGGGCGGCAGATCCAGAAATTCCTCCCCGATCTCGCCCAGCAGAACCACCGGCCATTCGACAAGGCCCGCGACCTCTGCCAGAAGGCCCTTGTCCTCCACCACTTCAAATCCCCATTCATCCGCCAGCCGAGTTGCATCGCGCACGATGATCTCTTCACGCTCCTGGGCGGAGACAACGACTTTGGCCCCATTCATCTTCGCCAGGTAGTCGGCAGTGGACGTGACGCTGATTGGTTCTGGGGCCATGAAACGATGGCCCACCGTCCGGTCGCCGGCACGTATGCCGTCGACTTCAAGGTCAACGACCTGTGTCTCGTCCACGTCGCTCAGCAGGCAGATGATCGAGTGCAGAGGCCGCACCCATCTGAGGCTTCCGGAACCCCAACGCATGGATTTGGGCCACGGGAAATCGCGGATGACCACGTGCAGAACTTCGGCCACGATCTCGCCAGCCGGGCGTCCTTCATGCTTGATGACCGCGAACCACACCTGTCCTTTCTTGCCTTCCCGCGCCTCAAGGTCCTCCTTGGAGAGTCCGGTCGAGCGCAGGAATCCATCCAGCGCTTTCTCCGGAGCGTTGACGCTCGGACCCTTTCGCTCCTCTCGCGTCGCAGGGCTCATCTTCGGCAAGCCCGACACCGTCAAGATCAACCGTCGCGGCGTGACAAAGGACGCAGCGTCGCCATGGGACAATCCAGCCTCGGCAAGGCCGTCCGTCACGAGACGCTTCAAGTCCTCGGCCGCAGTTGCTTGCATGCGCGCGGGGATTTCCTCGGACAGGAGTTCGATCAGCAGATCAGGCATGGGTCAGTTCCTTGCATCGGTCGAACCCAGAGTGGGAAGATTGCAAGTGGATCGGCGCTTCCTGGGTCATTGGCTTTCCCTCTGCGGGGGTAATGGGCAATCTTCCGGCAAGGAATCCCCATTGAAAAATCTCTCTCCGCAACGGTTCAACTGGTGCCATACGTAGCCATGCCCGTCTCGGGAGACAGCCACAACCCTGTCAAACCCGTAAACGATATTGCCGGTGCCCAAAAACGCGATTGCGGAACCACTTTCCAGCGCCGCACCGACTTTCGACGCATTAAAGCATCCGAACCATCCAGGCGCCACGTTGGGCACCGGGCTATCATGGACAACAAAGGTTTCGGTGAGTGTCTCAAGGTTCAAGCTGGTCGTAAAACAGGCTCGGTAACGCAAAGGTGAGCTTTCCGCGTCAATTGATTGAAATTCTTCATGGATTATTGGCTCAGGCTTTCCGGAATGAAGCGCTGTCAGCTGCACGTCGGACGCCCCGCTTGGCGGAATCTCATTGTAGAACCCGTACACCTGAAGGTAGTACAGACCACCGCCAGCAAGCGCGCTGCAAATCACGAGAACAAGCGCAATCGCCTTCCCGCTCATGCCACGTCCAGATCAAGGCGAAACCGCCTTCCGCGTGGCATGCATGTCGCCAAGGTCAGTCTCTTTCCCCAGACACCCCGCCGAGTTTCCTGACTGGGCCTCAGTTGGCAAGGCATCGGCACGATCACGCGCCTGCTGCCGCCTCGGTCGTCACGAAGGCATCGGCGCAGGCCTTTGCCAGCGATCGCACCCGCCCGATATAGGCTTGGCGTTCGGTGACGGAGATCACGCCACGGGCATCAAGAAGGTTGAACAGGTGCGAAGCCTTGATGCACTGGTCATAAGCGGGATGCACCATCACGATCCGCTTTCCCGTCTTCGGGTCCAACTCTTCCGCCTCGAGGATTTGGCGGCATTCTGTCTCGGCGTCCTCAAAATGCCTGAACAGCAAGCCAGTGTCCGCGACGTCGAAATTCCAGCGGGCATATTCCTCTTCTGTCTGCCGGAAGATGTCGCCGTAGGACAGTGCAATCCTGGACTGCGGATCATTGAATGGCATCTCCATAACGTGGTCGATGCCAAGTACGTGCATGGCCAAGCGCTCGAGACCGTAGGTCAGCTCGCCCGAAACCGGGTGGCAATCATGCCCGCCGACCTGCTGGAAATACGTGAACTGGCTTACCTCCATGCCGTCGCACCAGACCTCCCAGCCAAGTCCCCACGCGCCTAGGGTCGGGCTTTCCCAGTCATCCTCGACAAACCTGATGTCATGCAGATCCATGTCGATTCCGATCGCTTCCAGCGACCCGATGTAGAGCTCCTGCAGATCGGGAGGCGAAGGCTTTATGATCACTTGGAACTGATAATAGTGCTGAAGGCGATGCGGATTCTCCCCGTAGCGGCCATCCGTTGGGCGCCGCGAAGCCTGCACGTAGGCCGCTGACCATTCCCGCTTGCCCAGCGCACGCAGCATAGTGGCCGGATGGAAAGTGCCTGCCCCGACTTCAAGGTCGTAAGGTTGAAGCAACGCGCAGCCCTCCCCCGCCCAATAGTTCTGAAGCCGAAGGACGATTTCCTGGAAACTCGTTGGGCGCGTGTCTGCGCTCATGGGTTGCTCCTGATGCGAAACTTTCGCGCACTCAATAGGCAAGGCCGCACGAACGGTCAATGAAGCGTCACGAGACGTTGGAATCTCAAACTGAATGTTTTGGAGTGATCTGTGAGAATCGGCTGGATCGGGTATTGCATTGCGCTGGTCAGAGCGAGTGAACACTCCGTCGCCTGAAGGCGGCGAAGGCCCTGTCGAGCCAGCGCAGGACCTGCTGCTCGGCGCTGAAGCTGTATCCGGCCAGCTCCGGAACCGCGTCCCGGACGGCCTTCAGCTCGCCGGCCTGCCGGACGTAGCCGAGGCTGACGCCCTGCCGCCTCCACGCCTCGATGCGCTGCTGGAGGCCCGCGTTGCAGAGGTCGCAGAAGTGTCCGAGCATGTCCGTCAGGGCCGCTTCCTGCGCCCTGTTGGGGTAGAGCCGGTACTTGTGGCTCCTGATCAGCCTCCTGCCCATGTTCGCCATGTGTTCCAATCTATGCCAGGCCGGTCGTCACTGCAAGGGGCGCGCATTCGCCTGTCGCCTGAACGCGACAGTCCCCTGCGCGAGTTCTATGGTCCGAACTGTCCAGAATCGTCGCCTCGTTCAGCGTCAGCGTGGCCCTCGTCGGGAAGCATCTCAAAGTGTATGCGGTCAATCCCGGGCTGGACGACGTCGCCAGAACACAGGCCCTGCAATCTCAGGCGCGCCAGAACCGTGACGTGAACAACACGAACACCACAAGCAGTTCCAACCGCCCAACAAGCATTGCCGATAACAGGATCCACTTTGCGGCATCGCTCAACTCGGCGAAGTTCCTGTCCGGCCCAATCATGGTGCCGAGACCCGGACCCACATTGGCAAGTGCCGTGGCCGCGCCGCTTACGGATGTAACGAGATCGAGCCCCGTCGCCGAAAGAAGCACGGACACGATTCCGAGCGTTACAAGGAACATCGTCAGGAAGACCATCACCGAGGAAAGCACATCTTCACTCAGCCGCCGCCCAGCATACTTGAGCTGGTAGACTCCGTGCGGACTCTGGATCCGGCGGATCTGGTTCGCCACGGCCTTCAGCAGAATCTGGTACCTGAACACCTTGACTGAGCAGCTGGTCGATCCCGCGCAGCCGCCAATCAAACCGACAAGGAAGAAGACCGTGACCGGGAACGCTCCCCAAAGCTGGTAGTCCGTGCTCGCATAGCCTGTGCCTGTCATGATCGACGTGATGTTGAACAGAGCCTCGCGCAGGGCGGAATGCGCCGCCGTTCCCTGTGCCAGCAGCCTGTGAATTGCAACCAGGGCGACAATTGTGAGTAACGCCACCAGAAACGCCCGCACTTGGCTGTCGCGCAGCAGCGGCTTCGACGAACCGGCCAGAATCTGCACGTAGCGCACAAATGGCAGGCTGGCCAATATCATGAAGACCACGGCGACATATTCCGGTGCCCCCTGGAAGCTGCCGAACGACTCGTCACGGGTCGAAAATCCACCGGTCGCGATGGTGGTCATCGCGTGGTTGGCGGCTTCAAAGAGAGGCATGCCCGCAACCAGGTAGGCCACTGCACACGCAATTGTCAGGACCAGGTAGATGATCGAGATGCGGGACGCGATTTCGGCAGCTCTCGGCAAGACCTTGCCATCCGTGTCGAATCCCTCGGAACGGAAGATCTGCATGCCGCCGACCCGCAGTTCCGGAAGAAAGGCCATGGCAACGACAATAATCCCGATGCCGCCGAACCATTGCAACATGGATCGCCAGACAAGCAGTCCCGATGGCAGCGCCTCCAGCCCGCTGAACACCGTCGAGCCGGTCGTTGTCAGTCCGGACATCGCCTCGAAATACGCGTCCGTGAATCCAGCTCCGAGGTCACCCCACATGAAGGGCAACGCTCCGAAGAACGGAAGAACGACCCAAACCCCTGTTGTCAGCAGGAATATCTGCTGCAGGTTCATGCCGCCCGCCACAGAATTGGACGACGCCAATGCCATCAATCCGCCGATCAGGAGCGTGATCAGGGCAACTTCCAGAAACGTTCCCGCATGGTCATTGTCCTGAGCAAGGTCAACGAACATCGGTATCAGCATGGAGACGCCAAGCGCGGCAACAAGAAGGCCGATGACGTATCCGATGGGTCTGAAATCAACCATGCGGCGAGCCTTGGCCCCGGGACCGGCCCAAGTCAACTGCGGAGCGGCATGCGCCGCACCGCCCCTCAGCCAACAATGTCAGGTTGCGGATCGGCAAACCGGAAGCTCTGCATGATGCAGTTCAAGTTGATGCTCCGCCCGTCGGCATCCGGAAGTTAGGGTGCCGGACGTCCTGGAACAGGTGCCACATGCCGTGCATCTGTGGGGAGCAGGTCGCCCTAGACATCGGGGAGCGTCTCAAGACATGAAGCATCTGGTCCGTAGGATTCAGGGCATCGATAAGAACGGGCTGCAGCAGAATCCAGCTTGCTCAACTGCTTGAATCCCTGGTCCGAGGCGTAGGGGGCTCACTTTGCTCCCGTCATGCTGTGTTCAACGGAAGTCTGGACATCGCTTGCATGCGATGCTGCCCCATCTCCGTCTTCATGTACGCTGCACGACCGTCCGGTCGTCACGTAACGCGCCACGAATCGCTCCAGAATGCGCTCGGGCTCCGTCACCTCCGCAGCCAGGCATGCTTCGGTCAGAGCTGCAGCCTCTTCAGGCGGGAAGTACCCGAAATCGCGGTAGATCCGGATGCGGTCCGCAAAGACCTGCCCGTCCGCTTCTGGATGAAACTGCGTGGCATAGACGTTCTCGCCTGCCCTGATCATCTGGAAAGGGCAGGTCTCCGAGGACATGAGATGCACCGCGCCGTCGGGCAGTTCCTGAACCGCTTCCTTGTGGCCAAGCAGAGCGTTGAACCTGTGTGGCAGCCCGGCCAGCAAAGGATCCGCCTGCCCCGCCTTGGTAAGGTCGCACGGCACGGCCGATACCGACTCCGAATACCGCTCCTTCGAAACCCGCGCTCCGAGGTGGTGCGCCAGCAGCCCAATTCCGTAGCAGCACCCTAGGAAAGGCATGTCCCGAGCAAGAATCCCAGGCATCAGTGCCAGAAGCTCCGCTTCCGCCCGCGCCTCGACCGGGTCACGCGTAGCCGGATCGTCGCTAACGCAGCCTGGGCCGCCGCCCACAATGACAGCCGAATAGTCGTCGAGCGAGAACCCCTGCGGCAACGGCGCCGCCTCCATCCTGTGCCGGCGAACCTCCGCTTCATTCAGACGGCCCTTCTCGATGAAAGCGCGGAATTCGCCATCCGACGCTTCGTCCTCAGGGCGCAGTTGAAGAATGAGAACCGGTTTCGACGTCATTGCGCCCCGGGCCGGTTCCGCAGATTCGCTCCGACAGGCTTGCGGGACGGCAAACCACACTTGGCCAGGCTCCGCATCATGCGGCCTCGAGTGCCTGTCGGATGTCGCCAATCAGGTCATCAACATCTTCCAGACCCATGGACAGGCGTACGAGCCCCGGCAAAATGCCCAGTTCGTCCCGCTGCTCGTCGGTCAGTCGCTGATGAGTCGTGGTTGTCGGATGCGTCACGATCGACTTTGCATCCCCCAAGTTGTTCGAGATGATGAAGATCTGGAGCGAATTCAGGAACCTGAACGCGGCCTCCTGTCCTCCCTTGAGCACGAACGTCGCGACCGTCCCGCCACGTTTCATTTGCGCCATCGCGATTTCGTGCTGCGGATGAGATTTCAGCCCCGGATAGATGACCCTTTCGAGCCGCGCGTGACCTTCGAACGTCTCGGCCACCTTCCGTGCGCTCTCCGCCTGCACCCTTACACGCAGGTCCAGCGTCTCCATGCCCTTCAGCAGCAACCATGCAGTGAACGGGCTCATGGCGCCGCCCGTATGCTTCAGGAAAGGTTCCAGCGTCTTGCGGACATAATCCCTGGTTCCGAGAACGACACCACCCAGAACCCGGCCCTGCCCGTCGATATGCTTAGTCGCGGAGTAGACGACGATGTCCGCCCCGAGGTCCAGCACCCGGCTCAGAACAGGTGTCGAGAACACGTTGTCAACGATCACCGTCGCACCCACCTCATGCGCGATCGCCGCCACCGCTTTGATGTCAATCACTTCGAGCGTCGGATTGGAAACGCTCTCCAAAAACACGGCCTTGGTGTCGGGCCTGACTGCCACCTTCCACGCGTCAAGACTGGTGCCGTCCACGAAGGTGACGTCAACACCGAACCGCTGAAGGACCTCTTCCAGGATATAGTGGCATGATCCGAACAGTGCGCGAGCCGAAACCACGTGATCGCCCGTCTTCAGCATCGAGGCCAAGGATGCATAGACCGCCGCCATGCCCGAGGCCGTGGCGAACGCGTCCTCGGCGCCTTCGATCTCGGCAATCCGCTCTTCGAACATCCGCACTGTCGGGTTCCCGTAGCGCGAATAGATGAATTCGTCCTCGCCGGCCTCCTCGAATCGCTGGGCAGCCTGTTCGGCACTTTCGTAGACAAAGCCCTGCGTGAGGAAAATCGGTTCGGCAACCTCCCCGTACTGGCTCCGCCGGATACCCCCATGCACGAGCTTCGTGCGCCTTTTCCAGTCTTCGGTAATGGGGACGCCTCCTGTTCAATCCCGGTCCGGACTGCATGAGAGTCAAGGTCGTGATCGTCCCAGACCTCTTTAGCGGTGTCTTTTTCGTGGCCCGCAATCCGGTGAACAAATCGCCACGTGCAGGTCTGCGTACTAGTGCCTGGAGCCGGGGTCAAGGGAGTCGCCGACGGCATGGTCTGTCCACATATGTCTGCAGATCTCCGCATCGGGTCTTGATCGATGACTCACGGGCTGTCTTGATGTCTTCAACGGCGCTGCCGTCGCAGCGTTGATTCGGATCCGCCGACAACAAGGACGATCGAGGCAGAAAAAGCGGCAGGCGAGATCAATTCTAGGTCGCAATCACGCAGCCTAGCACGGTTTGGATTGACCACCGGGTGGAGGCTGCGCCGAATCGGCGTCTTGCAGGCCCAGTTCCGTGAAGGGCTTGCACGCGAGGACGAAGAACATCGGCGAGAAAATGCCGGACCTGCCTCCTTCGACCAACGCATCCGCCGCCTTGTTCAGAATTGTGCTTACCGCGCGGGAGCCCTTGGGAAACACTCCCAGTCTTTCCGCCACCAGAAGCGTCCAATTCGTCAGAGCGCGACCCAAAGGCGTGCGCGGCATGCTCGAAAGAGTGAAATCGCGCCCCTGCAAGGCGCGGTACCAAGGCGTCTCCGGATCCGAATCAGACGCGCGGTCATGCGCCTCAAGAATTGCGAACCCGGCCGACCGCAATGCCGCAAGAACTTCCTGCGTTCCGGCCATGTCAGGCAACGCGTCCCCCACCATTATGTCGTTCCTTATCCGTCGGTGCTCGGCATTGCAGGGATCGAAACTGTCGGTGAGGCACCATTCGTAGCTGGCGAAACATGCCCCCGGACGCAATACGCGGAACAATTCCCGGAACAGCGCCGCCTTGTCCGGGGCGTGGGGCGTGGCCTCGATTGCGAACGCGGCGTCAAACCGGTTTTCCTCTTCGGGAATGTTCATGAAATCGCCGTGTATGAGGGAGCAAAGCGTCCGGACGTCCCGAGTGTGAACCTTGGCGCGCTCTATCTGGTAGGCGTTGTTGTTGATGCCGACGAAGCTGGCTCCGTAGTGGCGCGCCAGATTGCCCATCGGTCCTCCGACCCCGCATCCGACGTCGAGCACCCGCATCCCCGGTTTCAATGACAGTCGATCGGCGAGAAAATGCTGATGCCTGATCAACGATGCCTCGAAGCGTTCGCCACGGCGGCGGGGAGCGAAGTGAAACGACCGACCCCAGCCGAACTCGTAGAAATCGGTAACGAGGTCATAAAAGTCATTCACGAAGGTAGAGTACCGCTTTGTCCTGCCTTCCCGGCCAGACTCGTAGATCGCGGCGTATTCGTCGACCGTGGATCTCACCTTGTCCGGGGCAAGATTTGCCAGCGTACTCAATCCCGCACGATCGTCAGTTCTGTGCTTGGCACTGCCAGATGCCATGAACCTTCCCGGTGATTCGGCCCGTGGACATGATCGGGCACCACAACATGATGGCAAGAGGCCGATCTACGGCAACCCCTTTTGAAAGGATATTCGGATGTCGCAAGACTTGTGCCACGAGGTCCCTTCCATGGGCGAGGTTGGTACGCTGCACGTTGTTGCAAAAGGGAACGACCAGCAATGGGCGCGATCCCCATTTGGCTACGTTCTCAATTCCTATGTTCATTCCCGTGCTTCCAGGAGACTGAGCTTGAATGCCACAACGAATGCGCCCTTTCCGGCAGGCACGGCGATGGCGATCTTGCTTCTCGGCGTTCGGAAGCAGTGGTTCGCCGCTCGACACCGCTGCGGCAGTCGTCTCCGCACCGGTCACGATGCCGATCAAGATCTTCGAGGCGCGGAGCAACGATCACGCGGCGTTTCTCGAACGGGCAAAAGGAAACCGGCTTCCCTTGCCTCCGCTCGATCCGGAGTCTCGCAAGATGGCAGATTCCGCCTTTCGTCTGGCGCTCGACCAGGGAGAGACCGACAAGGGCCTCTATTGGGAAGACAACCAGTACATGAACGACCGCCGCGCAGTCAGCGTGACGGTTCTGTCAACGGAGCGGGTTGCCACTGGTTCGGTCTGCCGCGACGTGCTGGTCGAGGCCTTTGCCCAAGGCCAGCCGATCGGTCAGCGTGTCAGTACATTGTGTCGCCACGGCATCGACCGCTGGAAATATGTCCTGGCGCAACCCTGTCGGTCCGGGGCGGTAAGCGGACCCGCGAGGCAGCCGGTGGCATGATCGCGGCGACGTTCAGGCACATGGCGAGACGCACAAGTAGAGGCGTTCAGGAGAATGGCGCTCAGGCGTGGCATCCTTGGTCGGCCGCGCCGTCCCCCTTGATCTCGACCCAAAATGCGCCACTTTGTGCCGAAGCGCCCTACGGCCCAAGAAAGGAAAGGGGATTACATACGAAAGTCACATGGTTCCATCCCGGCATTGCTCTCACGTTGGAAACGTGGCAAGTAGACCGTGCATGAGGGCGAGGCATTGCCTTTCCGATCTCGGCAACAGAGTTTGAGGGCCACGGCCCTGCTGAACCGCCCCGCTGAAGGGGCAAACATGACGCGGCGTCCGGGATTGGCACATCTGCACGGCGAGGAGCGTTGGCGTTGGCCACTTCGATGACCCGTGAAATCACTGCGAAGCCACGATGTGACTTTCGTATATAATTCCCAAAGGAAACTGCATGCCCGACCCGATAGAGGTCTACTACTGGCCAACCCCGAATGGCTGGAAAATCACCATCGCCCTTGAAGAGATGGCCCTGCCCTACACGCTGCATCTGGTTGACATCGGCAAGGGCGACCAGTTCGACCCGGAATTCCTCAAGCTCTCGCCAAACAACCGAATGCCAGCCATCGTCGATCCGGACGGACCGGACGGCCGCTCGGTCTCGATCTTCGAATCCGGAGCCATCCTGCAGTATCTCGGCCGCAAGACCGGGCAATTCTACGGATCTTCTGATCGCGACCGGATCGTCATCGATCAATGGCTGATGTGGCAGATGGGCGGTGTCGGCCCGATGGCGGGCCAGGCGCATCATTTCCTCAACTACGCGCCGCAACGCACACCTCCCCAAGTACTTCCGTATGCGCAGGATCGCTACAGGAACGAGGTCGGAAGACTCTACAGCGTGCTCAACACCAGACTTAAGGACTACCAATTCGTCGCCGGTGACTACTCGATCGCCGACATGGCAATCTGGCCTTGGGCGCAAAACTGGGAAGGTCAGGAACAGGCCATCGACGACAAGCCCCACTTTGCACGCTGGCTGGACGAGATGGGAAACCGCCCTGCGGTCATCAAGGGCAAGGCGGTGGCGGATGAAGTGCGCAACCGTCAGCAATCGCCCGAGGAAAAGGAGGCGTCCGACAAGATTCTCTTCGAGCAGAAGGGGTGACACCCTTGGGATCCTCGCCGACCTCTCGGCTCAGTCATCCCGGTTCGGAGACATGCGTTACAGCCCTGGTGCCGCGCCGGACAGCGCCTATTCCGTTCCGTCAGCCTCTTCCTCGACAAGGTGGTGTCGCAGGGTCAGTATCTGGAGCCAAATGAACAGGAACAGCGCGATCGGAAACCCGAACGTCTCGATCTTGACCCATGCATCCGTGGACATCGTACGCCAAACGATCTCGTTGGCCAGTGCCAGTCCGGCAAAGAAGCCTGCCAGTCGCCTAGTGAGCTTCATCCAACCCTCTTCCGTCAAGGGCAGGAACTCGGCCATGGCCCAAGCAAGGTACGACCTGCCTTGCAAGAGCCCGATTCCGAGGATGCCGGAAAGAACCCCGTAGACCAAGGTAGTCTTCACCTTGAAGAACCTCTCGTCGTTCAGCCAGACCGTGAGACCACCGAAGATCACCACCATCACGATGGTGAAGACTTGCATCCGGCTCAGACGACCTGTCAGCTTCCAGAGGATTGCCATCGAGGCCAGCAGGATCGGCACGAACAGGCCCGCCGCCACAATGAACCCGGAATACTCCGCACCCCCAAAGGCGAAGGTGTCATCGCGCATCCACAGATAGGCCACGAAAAACAACAGCGGCGGGCCCAGTTCGAGCACCTGCTTGACCACCGGATTCAGCTTTGCTTCGCTCATCTAATCCTCTGTTGCGCGGTTCATGCCCAAGGTGTCACCAACGTGATCAACGGAGCTCTCCGCAGGCAAACAGATGACTCCCGCCCAAGATTCATGGTCGAAGTGCTTCCGCCGCCTAGCTCACTGCCTCTCATCCCAATGCTCTCCAGCCGATGTCGCGGCGATACATTCCGCCAGGCCAGCCGATCCTGTCGACCAGCGCATATGCCGCATCCCGGGCCTCCTGCAAGCTGGTGCCACGGGCGGTAGCGTTCAGGACCCTGCCACCGGCCGAGATGATTCCGTGCTCAGTCCGCGAGGTTCCAGCGTGGAACACCATCTGGCGCGAATCGCCGACCAGATCGTCTAGGCCTGCAATGGGACTGCCCTTCTCATAGTTGCCCGGATAGCCCTTGGCGGCCATCACGACCGTCATCGCATGGTCCCCCGCCCAATTGACCTTAGCTTCCGCAAGTCGGCCCTCTGCAGCGGCCTGCATGAGATCAAGTGCCTGCGCACCGAGCCGCATCATCAGCACCTGGCACTCCGGATCACCGAACCTCACGTTGTACTCAACCAACCTTGGGGCGCCGTCCTCAATCATGAGACCGGCATACAGCACGCCCAGATAAGGAGTGCCACGCCGAGCCATCTCCGCCAGTGTTGGGCGGATGATTTCCTCCATCGTGCGGGCAGCCACGGAATCGTTCAGCACTGGTGCGGGCGAATACGCGCCCATCCCGCCTGTGTTGGGTCCGGTGTCGCCCTCGCCCACCCGCTTGTGATCTTGTGCAGTGCCAACAGGCAAGGCATCCGTCCCGTCGCAAAGCACGAAGAACGATGCCTCCTCGCCATCCATGAACTCCTCGATCACCACTTCGGTGCCAGCGGAGCCGAAAGCGCCGCCGAGCATGTCGTCAACAGCCGCTTCCGCTTCCTCCGTGCTCTGGGCAACGATGACTCCCTTGCCGGCCGCCAGCCCGTCCGCCTTCACAACGATTGGAGCGCCCTGCTCGCGAATGTGCGCCTTGGCCGGGGCTGGCTCCGTGAATCGGGCCCAGGCTGCCGTGGGAACTCCGGCCGCGTCACAGACTTCCTTGGTGAACCGCTTCGAGGCCTCCAGTAGCGCCGCCTCCCGCGACGGGCCGAAGACCTTGAATCCGGCAGCGCGAAAATCGTCGGCCACCCCAGACGCCAAGGGCGCCTCCGGCCCGACGATCACGAGATCAATCGAATTTGCCTCGGCGCATTCCACCATTTGCGCCCCATTCTCGATGTCGAGGGAGGCGCACTCGGCAATCGCCGCGATCCCGGCATTGCCCGGCGCGACGATAAGCCGGTCACATTTCGGATTCTGCATCACCGCCCAAGCCAGCGCGTGTTCCCGCCCGCCGCCGCCAAGGATGAGAATATTCATCGCCGCTCTGCTTCCCCTTCGTTGGGTGGCGTTCTAGGGTCCTGCCCAGGGAAGCACAAGGCGAGCGCGGACACCGGCATGGATCTATTCGAGGAAGTATCCGGCGACAACACACCCGAATTCACCGTGACTGAGATCGCGGGTCGCGTGAAGCGCCTCGTGGAATCGGAACTAGGCTGGGTTCGCGTGCGAGGCGAAGTAGGCCGGGTCGTAATGGCGCGGTCAGGACATCTGTATTTCGACCTCAAGGACGACCGCTCCGTGCTCTCGTGCATGACTTGGAAGAGCCAGGTGCCGGCGCTCACCATGATGCCCGAAGAGGGCATGGAGGTGATCGCCGAAGGCAAAATGACCGCCTCCGGATTCCAGTCGAGATTCAGCCTGAACGCCGAACGAATTGTCGTTGCCGGTGAAGGCGCACTGATGGCGATGCTTGAAAGGCGCAAGAAAAAGCTGGCAGCCGAAGGCCTTTTCGACGAGGCGCACAAGAAGCCTCTTCCATATCTGCCGAACGTCATAGGAGTCATCACGTCGCCGCAAGGAGTCGTGATCCGGGACATCCTGCACAGGCTCCGAGAACGGTTCCCACGGGAAGTCGTCGTCTGGCCTGTCGCCGTGCAAGGTGACGCCTGCGCACCGGAGGTGGCGCAGGCCATTGCAGGGTTCAACGCGCTGTCACCAGGCGGATCGCCACCCCGCCCCGACATTTTGATCGTCGCTCGTGGCGGCGGTTCGATCGAGGATCTCTGGGGCTTCAATGAAGAGGTTGTGGCACGCGCAGCTGCGGCATCGGAAATTCCGCTGGTCTCTGCGGTCGGCCACGAAACCGACACCACGCTCATAGACTTTGCTGCCGACCGCCGTGCGCCCACGCCGACGGCAGCAGCGGAGATTTCTGTACCGGTCCGTTCGGAACTGCTTGCGGATCTGACCGGCAACGAGGCGCGACTGTCACGCGGCATGGCACGCAGCATTGACATGTTGCGCCAACGGATCACAGCGCTTGCGCGCCATTTGCCGCATCCGGAAGGCCTCCTTGCCGAACCTAACCAGCGACTCGACCGGGCCAACGATGCCCTGCCCAAGGGGCTCCGCCATTTGGTGGACCGCAAGCGAGGCGACCTCGTCGGCGCGTCGGCGGGCCTTCGGCCAACGCTATTCAAGTCCAGACTGGATCGCGAGAGCCAGTTGCTCGAACACCGTGCGAACAACCTTGCGACGTGCCTAAGACACGCGGTCGAACGCAAGAACGAACGCTTGTCTGCGCTGGTCGCCCGGCTCCGTGTCAGGCACGTTCGGGAACAGGTCCAGCGGGAATCGAGAGACCTTGACCGGATCAGCATGAGGATGGTGACGGCGGTCAAGGCCAGGCTGGCCAAGCCCGCTGGCCGTCTTCAGGCACTGGAACGGACGCGGACCAGTCTTGGCTACAAGGCGACGCTGGCACGTGGCTACGCGATCATTCGAAGCGGCAAGTCCGTACTGACCAAGGCGGAAGAGGCCCGCCGCGTACGATCGCTGGAAATCGAATTCCAGGACGGGCGGATCAAGGTCACGGGCACGACAGGCGCTTCGAGAAAATCAGGAACGAGTCGGGCAAGAACCGATCGCAACCCGCAATCCTGACCATCATCACGATCAAGCTTCCATCTTGGACCTTCCGGGATTAGGTCGTGGGCATGGCGTTCTTTGCAAAGCTGAAGGAACGACTCTTCAAGTCGTCCTCGAAACTTGACGAAGGCCTCGACGCGATCATCGAGGATGGCGGCAGCGTCGACGCGGCTCCTGACGCCGTCGCGGAACGGCCGTCACCGACGGAATCCGCTGACACCGCAGCATTGGCACCGACGACGACCGCACCACAAAGCCAAAAAGGCGCGGACGGCACTGAATCCGTGGATCGAACACCGGGTCGAGGCGCATCAGAGCCCCTGGTCCGGCGCGCCTTGGATGACGAAATGCTCGAGCAAATCGAGGAGTTGCTCATAGCATCAGACATGGGCGTAGAGACGGCAATGCGCGTCGCAGCCAACTTGGCAGAAGGACGAATCGGGCGGAAGTTCTCTACGGCTGAATTGAAGGAATTGCTGGCCGACGAAATCACCCGCATCATGGAGACGGTGGCGAGCCCGATGCCGATCTTCCCGAAGCGACCGCAGGTCGTTCTGGTGGCTGGCGTCAACGGTTCAGGCAAGACCACGACGATCGGCAAGCTCGCGTCCCAGTTCCGTGATGCCCAAAAGTCTGTGGTGATCGCCGCCTGCGACACGTTTCGGGCAGCCGCCGTCGAGCAACTGCAAATTTGGGGCCAGCGGGCCGGCGTCCCCGTTCTGACCGCGCAGGAGGGTTCGGATCCGGCAAGCCTGGCATTTGAGGCAATGGCGCAGGCCGAATCGGAGCAGGCGGACATTCTCATGATTGACACTGCGGGTCGGCTACAGAACCGGAACGACCTGATGGAGGAACTTGCCAAGATCGTTCGCGTCATCAGGAAGAGAGATCCGGAGGCGCCGCACAACACGCTTCTGGTGCTTGATGCCTCGACCGGACAGAACGCACTTTCCCAGGTCGAGATATTTCGCGATGTCGCGGATGTCTCCGGTCTCGTCATGACGAAGCTTGACGGCACCGCGAAGGGCGGCGTGCTGGTCGCGCTGGCCGACCGGTTCGGTCTGCCGATCCACGCAATCGGGGTCGGCGAGCAGATCGACGACCTGGCACCATTCGATCCACGAGAATTTGCCGCAGCCCTGACCGGGCTCGACGCGTGACGACACCTTACGTGCAGGATCGCATAGCGACAGACGTGCGATTTGGCCCGAGGCGATGAGCGAGTGGCTGATCTCCATTGAGGGAACGGAAGTCGGCCGAACGGCAGCGCTCGTCCTGGCATTGCAGGCCGCGTTCCTTCACGCCTTGTTCGGAGCCCTTCAGAAGACCCGTTCCGATCCATGGACCATGCGCGCGGTGATTGATGGCTGCTACGGCCTGATCGCACTGCCGATCGCACTCTTTCTCGTCCCCATGCCCGAACCCGAGCTCTGGCCGCTCTTTGGCATCGCCTGGGTGCTGCACACCGGTTACAAGATCGCTCAAGCAAGCGCCTACACTGTTGGTGCCTACACAGTGGTCTATCCTGTCGTACGGGGATCGGGCCCGGCATTTACGGTCGTTGGAGCAGGCATCCTTTTCAACGAACATTTCACTTCGGTCCAATGGCTTGGTGTCGCCTGCCTCACATTTGGAATCCTTGGCTTTGCGGCCTACAACCTTCGCCACACCGTGATCGACCGGTCAAGGTTGCCGCTAGCGCTCGGCCTTGCATTGATGACCGGCGGCATCGTTGCGCTCTACACGACTTGGGATGCATACGTCATCCGCGCTACAGCGAACCCGTTTACATTCCTGGCGTGGTTCTTCCTGATCGACGCAGTTGCCTTTCCGGTCGGGTACCTCTTGTGGCGTCGCGGGCAATTGCCCCAGCCATTCGCGCCGGTGCTGCGCCTGGGGATTCTCGGGGCTGTCGTGGCCTTCTTCTCCTTTGGCGGCATCATGCTTGCAACGCGGCTTGACAAGGTCGGCGAAGCAGCTGTGCTCAGGGAAACCTCGGTCGTGTTTGCCGCCCTTTTCGGCTGGCTGATGCTTGGAGAAAAAGTGGGGCCTCGGCGACTCGCCTTGATGGCCTTGATCGCGGCGGGCGCAGTGATCGTGGAATGGGGCAACTGATCAACTCGTGCGCGCGGGGTTGCGAAGGCCCGTTGGCTCGCATAGATACCGCACACTCGCAAACAAGGCCGCATTCGCCATGGACAACGTCGTACTCATCGTCCACCTGATTCTCGCTCTTTGCCTCATCGGTGTTGTGCTCCTGCAGCGCTCGGAAGGAGGCGGTCTTGGCCTGGGTGGCGGAGGTGGCGGGCTTGTGACATCACGCGGCGCGGCAACGGCGCTCGGCAAGGTGACCTGGGCTTTCGCAATCGCGTTCATAATCACCTCGCTTACACTGACGATCATCGCCGCCCAGAATTCGGCCACCGGTTCCGTGCTGGACCGTCTCGGCATTGCGTCACCCGAAACAAGCGCAGGACCGAGCGACGTTCCGGAAGCCGATTCGCTGCTGCCTCCCGTTGACGACGGCGGCTCGAGCGGCGGCCTCCTTCCTCGCGCGGACGAATAGCAGACCTCAAGGGCTCCCTGATCGCTGAGCACCGCCATTCTGAGGGCAGGACCACAATTGGCCTAACGTGGCTCCGCCTGATCGGCGTTGGGCAAGCATCTGCGGTCTGGCCTGCCGTTCTTCGGCGTCTGGACGATCAGGAAAGTGCCCAACACCCTGAAATCGCGTGACTCCTTGTCTTGGTGAAGCAACTGTGGCTGGCGCCGTCGGGGCGAAATTCCACAAGACCTCGACCATTTGCGGAAATTTTCTCAAGATATTGCGGGTCACCCACTTGGCAAGCGGCCGCAAATCCTATAACGGTGTAGCCCCGTGATGCCGCGTCATTCGAAGAACGAATCGGGCGGCCACGAGCGGTCACGGGGGTATCCGACAACATGGCGCGGTTCGTCTTTGTCACCGGTGGCGTTGTGTCATCGCTTGGAAAGGGGCTTGCGTCCGCTGCGCTGGGGGCGCTGCTCCAGGCACGTGGATATTCGGTTCGGCTGAGGAAACTCGACCCCTACCTGAACGTGGACCCCGGAACGATGAGTCCGTTCGAGCACGGTGAAGTATTCGTCACAGACGACGGTGCCGAGACGGACCTTGATCTTGGCCATTACGAACGCTTCACCGGCGTTCACGCCCGTGGCACAGATTCCGTCTCCTCCGGCCGCATCTATTCCAACGTCCTCGAAAAGGAACGACGCGGCGACTATCTCGGAATGACCATTCAGGTGATTCCGCACGTCACCAACGAAATCAAGGAATTCATCAGCATCGGTGACGACGAGACGGATTTCATGCTCTGCGAAATCGGCGGCACCGTCGGCGACATCGAAGGGCTGCCCTTCTTCGAGGCGATTCGCCAGTTTGCGCAGGACAAGGATCGCGACGAATGCATCTTCATGCACCTGACCTTGCTGCCTTACATCGACGTGACGGGCGAGTTGAAGACCAAGCCCACGCAGCACAGCGTCAAGGAACTGCGTGCAATCGGGCTCCAGCCCGATGTTCTTGTCTGCCGCTCTAAGATGAACATCCCGGAAAAGGAACGCGCAAAGATCGCCCTGTTCTGCAACGTCCGTCCGGAAGCCGTGATACCCGCTTACGACCTCGCGTCGATTTACGAGGCGCCGCTTGCCTATCACCAGCTCGGCCTGGATCAGGCGGTTCTCGATGCATTCCGGATCGCGCCGGCACCCACGCCCAAGCTGGATCGCTGGCATGACGTGAAGGACCGGCTCGACAACGCGGAAGGTGAAGTCAGGGTGGCGATCGTCGGGAAATACACGACGCTCGAAGACGCCTACAAGTCCATCGCCGAGGCGCTGACCCATGGCGGCATGGCCATACACACGCGCGTAAAGGCCAAATGGATCGACTCGGAATTGTTCGAAAGAGAGGATCCAGCCCCCCATCTCGAGGGCTTTCATGCGATTCTGGTCCCCGGAGGCTTCGGAGAGCGGGGAACCGAAGGCATGATTCGGGCGACCCGGTACGCGCGAGAGAAGAAGATTCCCTATTTTGGCATATGCCTAGGCATGCAGATGGCGGTCATTGAGGCCGCGCGCCACCTTGCCGGCATTGCCGAGGCGGGCTCCGAGGAATTCGACCATGAAGCCGGCAAGTCACGTTTCGAGCCTGTTGTCTATCACCTGAAGGAATGGGTACAGGGCAACCATGTATCAAGACGCAAGATCAGCGACGACAAGGGCGGCACGATGCGGCTGGGCGCCTACACGGCACATCTCAAGGAGGGCTCAAAAGTCGCGAAAATCTATGGAGGCACCACCATCGAGGAGCGCCACCGGCATCGCTACGAGATCGATACAAGATATCGCGACAGGCTCGAAGAGACGGGGCTCTGCTTCTCAGGAATGAGTCCTGACGGCCGGCTGCCAGAGATCGTCGAGATGGCTGATCACCCGTGGTTCGTCTGCGTGCAGTTTCACCCGGAACTGAAGTCAAAGCCGTTTGAACCGCACCCGCTGTTCGCGGACTTCATCCGGGCCGCCGTGGAAACAAGCAGGCTTGTGTAGCGGACATGCGTAGGCGCCACGCGTCACGCAACCCGCGACGACGAAGACTGGGCTGAGGGCCCGCGGGTTGCGTCCCGAATTCCGGCAATTGCCCGCCCCTTCCTGACCGTCAATTTGCCTGTTGGCGGGCCGTTGCGATGGTGTGCCTGCGGTGCTGTCGTGCCACATCTTCATCAGAACGGATGACCTAAAGTGTCACTTCATGGGACTTAAAATAGCATAATTGCAAAATTTTCGTTGAAAATTCGGTTTCAGTGTCACATTCTTCCCAGTGGAGGAAACACATGATTTACCAACTCGAGATCGAGAATTTCTACTCCGTGCGTGAGCGCCAGCTGATCGACCTGACTGTTGGGAATAAGGTACCCGACGAACCGGGACGCCTGGTCCGAATCCATGACGGCACCGACGCGCGAGCTCCGCGGGTGATTGCTCTCTTCGGGGCGAACGCCTCCGGCAAGTCCAACGTGCTGCGCGCGATCGCTTTCCTGTCCTGGTTTGTCCGGTTCAGTTTTGATCGTGCCGCAGGTTCTGGCCTGCCGTACTATAAGTTCCAGACCCGAGAGACCATCAACAAGCCAACCGTGCTTTCGGTTACTCTTTCAGGGCTTGAGAATCCACTTTCTCCGGATGACGCCGCAACATGCCCCTATGTCTACAGGCTTGAACTCTCTCCGAGAACCGACAGAAGGGATCAGGTGTTGCACGAGAGCCTGCACTACCGACCGCGTGGCTCGTCGCGCCTGGTCAGGATCCTGGATCGCGACGCATCGGGAGACGTGACGGCGGCCAGTTGGGTCGGAATCGGGCGTGAACTTTCTGTTCTCAAGAGGATTTTGCGTCCCGATGCGAGCGTCATTGCGACTATGGGTCAACTGAACAACGATCTCGCCCGGAAATTCATCCAAAGTGCAAACATGATCGATACGAACATTTTGATGACCAAGTTTGAGCGTCAGGATCTTGACCTGCTTGCAGACTACGTTCAGGACAAGGAATTGCTCGAAGCGCTCAACCGCGACATCCGACGCATCGACCTAGGGGTTGATCAAGTCCAGATTTTGGCGCAGAATGGCCCTCCTGTGCCTCACTTCTCTCACGTTGGTCTCGACCGCCCGATACAGATGGCTACCGAGAGCCATGGCACGCAGCAGTTCTTTCGAGTCTACCCGATGCTCCACCGAGTTCTCGCGAATGGCGGGATTGCCGTGATTGACGAGCTCGACGCGGCGATCCACCCTGTCGTTCTCCCGGAAGTCCTGCGGTGGTTCTCTGACCCGGGCCGAAACCTCTACGGAGCCCAGCTCTGGATGAGTTGCCACTCGGTCTCGCTGCTAGACGATCTCCTGAAGGAAGAGGTGCTGATTTGCGACAAGAGCAATAGGGCCGCCACCAGAGTCTACGGACTCGATGACATCAAGGGCATCCGTCGGGACGAGAACTTCCAGCGAAACTACCTAGGCGGAATATACGGTGGGATCCCGATCATTGGATGAGTGGCCGAGTTCTCATTGAACGGAGAACCCGGATTTTTCTCGGCTGCGAAGGGGAAAGTGAGCAGGGCTATGGCAAAATATTGCAGGAGTTCGCAGAGGATGAAGGGCTGCACGTTCACTTGGTAATCAGGAACCTGCAACCAGCTGGCAACCCGCTGGCTCTTGCGACTAAGGCAGTCAGTCTCTCGTGCAAGGAAACGCAGAAAGCGCCACTGGCCGGAAAGGCGATATTGTTCGATGCGGATGGTCTCGGTGGATCTCGTGAATCTCGTGAGCGCGGGCGCAAAGCCCTGAAGGTGCTTGAGCAAGGAGGGTTCATTGCCGTGTTGCAGAGACCAGATTACGAGGGCTTGCTGTTGCGCCATTTCGCCGGACATGGGCGTGACGACCCTCCGCCGGGCAAATCCATGAGCAAGTTGAAAGCACTCTGGCCAGCGTATCACAAGAACATGTCTGCAGCGGACTTGAGGCAGCAGCTATCGTTGGAGCACGTCATTCGCGCGGCTGAAGTCACGACAGAACTGAGGTCGCTCTTGCAGATCATTGGATTGGTTCCCGATGAGACTTGATGCTCTCGAAAGAAGGCGCGATTCGACTTCAGGCCAAGTTGCTGAAGTGGAGAATGCAATCCTATCGAGATGCTGGACCGCCGACTAGTCGCGGCTCCTGGCCATTTGCCTTCGCACCTACAGATCGATTCGACCCTACGCGACGTCACGCGCCTATCGCAACCTACGATGCCGAAGTATATGGTGGAAATATGTTTGGAGACCTTCTCCGCCGCATGACGGCACCTGAACCCGAAGCGCTGTCCGGCGACGATTCCCGGCTGGCGCTGGCAGCGCTGCTTGTCCGGGTCGCGCGCGCGGACGGGAGCTACGACGATTCGGAGAAGTCGCGAATCAACAAGGTTCTGACACAGCGATTTGGTCTGACTCCTTTCGAAGTCGCGGAAATCCGGAGGGATGCCGAGACGCTTGAATCGGAAGCCCCGGACACGGTGCGTTTCACCCGCGCCATCAAGGCGGCCGTGCCGCATGAGGATCGCGAACAGATCATCGAGGCCCTTTGGGAGATCGTTCTTGCGGACGGTTCTCGAGACCACGAGGAAGATGCACTGATGCGCCTTGTAGCCCCCATGCTCGGGATCAATGACCGCGACAGCGCCCTCGCCCGTCAGCGCGTCGTGAAGAAGGGATGATCGCCAGTCTGCCGATGTATGACCGGCCGGAGACCGCAAATGCACTCGACCGGCTCTGGGCAAACTTTCGGGATGCCTGGCCGGGCGCGCCGGCTGACCTGACACGTGGCGGGAACCCGTGGAACCATTGGAGACACTCCGAACTCCTGCTTTCCCAGACATGCGGCCTGCCCTACAGGGCACGCCTGCACGGCACCGTGCGACTGGTCGGCGTCCCGGTGCATGACCTTCCGTGCCCGGATGGTCGCTACTTCAGCACCATCATTGCGCGGGCGGATGACAGCCGGACGGCGCTGGTCGAGTTTGCGGAGGCGCGTCCAGCAGTCAATGATCCGCTGTCCCAATCAGGATGGGCCGCACTGGATGCCAGAGCCAAGGACGAAGGATTCTGCTTTTCCGGGCCGGTCCTGACCGGCTCCCACGCTGCGAGCGCCCACGCGGTCGCAAGTCGCGTTGCCGACATTGCCGCCATTGATGCAGTGTCATGGAAATACATCAAGGAATTCGACGGCTTGGCGACCGTTCTTAAGGAAATTGTCCACACGCCTCCCACGCCAGCCCTGCCTTACGTCACCGCCATGACGCAGGACGCGCGCAAGGTCTTCGACACGCTTCAAGGCGCGATCCAGAAGCTGGAGGACACCGACAAGAATCTGCTCTGTCTTATGGGTCTCGCCAGAGTACGTGCAAAGGACTACCTTGAATTGCCGATGCCAGCTGCGCTGTCGCCCATCTCGAGCCACAAGCGTTTGTCCTGACAAGCGGGTTCAAGTTTCGCGTGGCCAGAGATCTGAGGTTGAGGCATATTCTGCATCGGGCGCAATTGAAATTCGGCAGGGCGAGTTGAACAAGAGCAATTGCTGCGCGCCAGCGCGACAAGGCCGAACCGGCAAGAGACGGGACGTGGACCCGAAGACCGAAACTCACCGGCACGCCACGCATGCTTGCCGGGCGATTCCTGGTGGTGACGCGCTTCTTGGTACTGACCGGCCATTGATTCCGGTCGACGAGGAGGGTCCGACGCGACGCAAGCGCGTGTCAGGGTTTCGCATGATGGAAACTGCAGTCACGAACGAGATGTTCGCTGCCTTTGTTGAGGATGCCGGGTTTGAGACCGAAGCTGAACGGTTTGGCTGGTCCTTCGTGTTCCACCAAGACGTTGCGGAAACCATCACCGAGACACAGGCCGTGCTTGGCCATGAATGGTGGCGCAGGATCGATGGCGCTTCATGGCGTTTGATCAACGGTCCTGGTTCGGAGGACGCCTGGCAACCAGATCACCCAGTGGTTCATGTGTCATGGAACGATGCGCAAGCCTACGCGGTCTGGGCGGGCGGTCGCCTTCCCACTGAAATCGAATGGGAGCACGCGGCACGAGGCGGGCTGGGCGACGTGCCATTTCCATGGGGCGAAGAGGAACCCAACGATTCCGGTTTCTTCCCCTGCAACATATGGCAGGGCAGGTTTCCAGACGAGAATGCCTGTGCCGACGGTTACGCTACCACGGCGCCGGCAAAGTCCTTCGTGTCGAACGGCTACGGTCTCTACAATATGTGCGGCAATGTATGGGAGTGGACAGCTGATCCCTTCAAGCTCCGTTCGTTGTCGAAGCGGGCAAAGGTTCATCATGCCAATCAGCCAAGGTCAAAAATCCTGAAAGGCGGCTCTTTCCTGTGTCACAAGAGCTATTGCTTCCGCTATCGCATTGCGGCGCGAACCGGTACGACAGCCGACACGACCACATCACATCAGGGATTCAGGTTGGTCTTCGACGAGAGTCTGCTTAGGTGAACCAAAATCTGTGAACCAACGCCTGCTGCTGTCATCGGATTCCGCCAGCCTGAGTTGCCCAAGATCAAGTGCCACTTCGAGTCTTGCGCACTGTCCTGCATCCCGAGATGTCCGCGGACCTACTGGGTAACCGAAGTAGCCGAGACAAGGCCGCATTGGACAACCCCGGTCCGAAAAATAGCCAGGCCCGGCAATCGGCCAGCACGGCGGCCCGTCTCATGAACATGAACTTGTTGCCACGTAACTGCGCCCCGCCCTTCCGAGGTTCTACGACGCACTGAAGAATCGTTTCAAATAGCGTGAAACGAAAACTTGCCTTCGCAAAAAATAACTCTATATTTGATTGATAATCGTTTCACTACAACGGACAATCGTTTCATGACCTTTTCGGAGCACGACATCCTTGATTTCCTTGCCGAGAACCCAAGCGCGGGTCGGGATGCCATCCACAAGGGCGTGGCAAGGAACGCAAGTGAAACGACTGTCTGGCGGGCGCTCAAACGACTCGTGGACGAGGGGCGCCTCGAGGTCTCTGGCAGGGGTAGGGCAACAGGCTACCAAATCGCTGGTTCGGCTGTTGTGCGCGCCCATCTCTCCGTGCCCTACAATCGACGTCCGCCGATTGGATACCAAGCGGGATTTCTTGACGCCTACATTCCCGGAAAGACGTGGTATCTGTCGCAGGCTGATCGCGACCGCATGTTGGAAGCCGGTCGGCCTCAAGGCGGCGAAATGCCAGCGGGCACTTACGCGCGACGAATTCTCGAACAGCTGTTGGTCGATCTCAGCTGGGCGTCTTCACGCATGGAAGGCAACACCTACGATGTCCTGCAAACAGAACGCCTGATCCGATTCGGCGAGGAGGCCGATGGCAAGAACCGCAAAGAGGCCTTGATGATCCTTAACCACAAAGAGGCCATCCAATATGTCGTCGAAAATCTCGAAGAAATCAGCCTTCGCCGGCACGACCTCTTTTCGGTCCACGCACTCCTGTCCGACGGCCTCCTTGCTGATCCGGCCATGTCCGGACGTTTGCGCGCCATGCCGGTCAGAATTTCGCATTCCAGCTATCGACCGCTCGACGACGCGGTCACGATTCAAGAGGAGTTCGACATCCTGATCCACAAGTCTCTGCAGATCAGGGATCCCTTCGAGCAATCCTTCTTCCTGCTCGTTCACATCCCGTATTTGCAGGCCTTCGCCGATGTCAACAAACGAACCTCGCGCGTGGTGTCTAACATCCCGCTCCTAAAGTCAGGCCTCGCGCCGATGTCATTCACGACGATGGATGACCGGGCCTACATCGACGGGCTGATCGGCGTCTACGAGTTGAACAACGTGTCGCTGTTTCGCGAAGTCTGCATTGACGCCTATCTGGCTTCTGCAGAAAGGTATCGGGTACTTCGTGCCGAGGTGGAAAGCCCTGAGAAGGCCGCGCTGACATACAGGGAATTTGTCCGTGCCGCCGTCCATCAATGTGTCGTTGAGTTCAAGGAGTTTCGGCATGAGGAGGTTCTCGCAATGGCGGCTGAGGCAGGTGTGCCTGAAACAGACAGGGACGGGGTTGTCGCGTATGTCAAAGACCAACTGGCCGGTCTGCACGAGGGCAACGTCATACGCTTCCGGTTGAAAGCCGAAGACCTCGAA
This sequence comes from Silicimonas sp., assembly GCA_022826205.1. Classification (GTDB taxonomy): domain Bacteria; phylum Pseudomonadota; class Alphaproteobacteria; order Rhodobacterales; family Rhodobacteraceae; genus JAJEFO01. The sequence continues at coordinate 61,295 of JAJDVJ010000185.1, forward strand.
GGCGTCATTCTGTCTTAGCCTGACTTGCCAACTGTATCCCTTGATGTGACGGCTTTCGCCGTCGAGGTCGACGTTCGAGGCTCCGCGCAATCTGTGCCCGCAGCCGGCGAGGCAAGCGCACGCACCAAGGGGACGCAGCATGAACATTCCGTCAGTCTGGCCCACCTGGGCCTGCCTAGGCACGGCACCGAGACCCGCGAACAAGGCGATCCCCGAGTCCGTCGCGTCCGCAATATGTGGGGAGGTCTGCCGATGCCCCAGAGCTTGAGGCCGAGCCGTGCTAGATCCGCGGGCGAACTGGATTTGGATTGCTCACTCCAGATTCACCATGCCTTTCCTGATCCGGTCCGAAAATTCCGGGTTTTGGGCTGCAAGCGGGAAGATGTCATGAGGTTGCCATTCTGCGCGGCAGACAGCTTTCAAGAAACGCCCGGACTTCGAAGAAGTTCAGCGTGAACAAATCTGGATCCATAAGGTGAGCACTCCGCCCCGTGAACGAGGCGGCTTCTTGGTCAAGCCTTGCGACAACCCGCACGCTTCCCGACCGAAGGCTGACCCCTGCCCTCTGAATCGTATCCCACGACGGTTCAGTCTGGGAAAGTGGGCGTTCACCTGCCGCCTGAACGCGACAATCCCTTCGGCGACTTCCGTGATCCCGGAGTTGTTCCTGCCCGCTCCTATTCAAACCGGCGTACAGGCATGGAGGGAACCGGCACTATCCCGTAGAGTCGATTCCAGTAAAGCCACTGGCGGGGAGAGAATACCCCGCTCGGCGCCGCCTCCAACGCCTGCCTTATCCGCTCGTCGCCAACAATACGACGCGTCGCTTGAATGTCGGACAGGGAGCCATGACTCAGCACATGCGTCAGAAAGCCTCTCTCATCCGCCATCGCGTCGGTAGGCGTCTTGAACCATACAACCCGCCGCGCCACATCACGCAAGGCATCCATTTCGGAAGGGGTCATGACTTGATCTCCGGTTCTCGGTCACGCTTCTGCAGTCGCCTTGCCAGTCGGTCGAGGTCAACCGACGCGACATCGCCCTCAAGATCACGCTTAAATTGGTCTGGCAGGGAACGAACATCGCCATCTTCAAAGTACCCAAGAGCCTGCAGCGATGGGAGCGGAGCAAATCGATCTCCATAGGCTTCATGCGCATCCGCCAGCATGTCTTCCAAGGACATGCCAGCCCGGTGCAGCATGGCATGAAGGTCTAGGTAGTCCTTCTTCTCGGCGCGCTGCTGGACCACTGTCAATTTTGTGACGGCAAGGTCACGTAAGGACGCAACCCTCAGGCCGATGTCTTCTGTCAACTCTGCACTTTCCAAGCACGGGAAATCGGCGGGTTTGAAGAAGGACAACTGCACCGGCGCGTTGCTACGGTAAACCCGGCAACCAAGAGAATGAGGCTCGATCTGGTAGGCCTCCGCGTCACGCAGATAGGGTACGGATGCCAGCAACTCATGCGGTGAGAATGAACGGCTTGTAAAGAAATCGAAATCGGCTGACTCTCGGTGTCCCAGCCGCAAGGCAATGGCCGTGCCGCCATACAAAACGAATGAACTCGGCGTTTCCGACAGTTCTGACCACAACGTCAACTGCGCTTTAGCCAGCACATCGAGGCGGGGCGCGAAACGGCGGCGAATTGGCATTTTCATGTCGCAGTTATAGCGACTTCCCGCAACCATGACCAATGATTGCGAGAGTTCCGGGCACATCCCGGATCCGTGTTCAGGCGGTTCGACGGGATCTAGCGCAGGCAAGTTCGCTTGCTCATCGATCATCGACCTGCGGGAGTCCGATCGAATGCGACACTCGACGAACATCGAATCGGGGGCTGCCGTCCGGCGGACAGTCGCCACCGTCCAACATCTACGCCGACGTCTTCCTCGTCCGCCGTCTTTCCATCACCGGATCCGCCAACACTCCTTACGGAATCTCCGCACTGCCTCGGGTTTCCCCCGTCGACGGGATATGCCTCGAAATTGAACTCTGGCAGATCGATGACACTACAGAGCGCCCTCGGCACGCAGCTTCTCGTACTTGGCCTGATCCCACCACCAGTAATCAATGCCCCTCGCGTAGGGTGGCTTGATCTCCGGTCGCCCGAACACGTCCCAATAGGCAACCCAGTGCGACCCCTTGTACCAGTTCGGCACCCAGATCATGCGGTCCCGCAGAACCCTGTCGAGCGCCTTGACACGCACTTCCATCTCTGCCCGGGTTCCGGCGCCGATGATCTCGTCGATCAGGGCATCGACAACCGGGTCGGCCAGTCCGGTCAGGTTGAACGTTCCAGGCGTGTTGGCGCTTTCGCTTGAAAACAGGATTCTCAGCTCAAGCGACGGGCTTAGTGGCAAGATGAAGCGGGCGACGTAGACGTCGTATTCAAAGTCTTCCTGTCTCTGTTCCAGTTCTGCACTGTCGATCAGCTCGAAGCTCGCTTCGATGCCGAGGAGCTTCAGGTTTTCTGCGAAGGGCAGGACAATCCGCTCGAAGGCCGGACCGTCATCGATGAACTCGATGCTGAGCACCTCGCCTTCGGCGTTGCGTCGCAGACCGTCATCGCCAATGATCCACCCTGCCTCTTCAAGAAGGGCGTTTGCCGCCCGAACAAGCCGACGATCCGTCTTGCTCGTTGTACTGACAGGCGGCACGAATGCCGGTTCGGTAAAGACGGTCTCCGGCAACTGGTCGCGATAAGGCTCGAGCACGGCGAGTTCTTCGCCTTCCAGCATGCCTTCCGCCTGCATCGGCGCGTTTTCCCAGAAGCTGTCGAGCCGGGCATAGGATCCGTAGAATAGGGTTTCGTTCGACCATTCGAAGTTGAACATCATCCCGATGGCTTCACGCACTCTCCGGTCCTGGAACTTGGGAAGCCGCATGTTGAACCAGAAGCCCTGCGCGCCAGAGGGCCGGCCATCATCAAGCACCTCGCGCTTCACCCAGCCCTTCTCCAGTGCCGGAAAGTCATAGGCTGTCGCCCAGAGGGCCGAAAAGAACTCTTCGTGAAACAGGTAGACGCCTGCCTTCAGCGCCTCGAACGCTGCAGTGTTGTCGGCAAAGTACTCGTAACGGAAGCAGTCGAAGTTGTACGCGCCAACGTTTACGGGCAGTTCGGCAGCCCAATAGTCCGGATTGCGGCAATAGACGATCTGGCGACCTGCATCGACCTTGTCTACAAGGTAGGGTCCTGAGCCGAGGGGAGGCTCCAGCGTCGATCGCGTGAAATCCACGGTCTGATAGTAGTGTTCCGGCAGCACGGGCATCTGACCGACCTCGGAAATCAGGTCCCGCGTGGCGACGCCCTCGGCGAACTCGACCCGAACCTCGAGTTCCGATAGAGCCTCGACACTGGCCACGTCTTCAAGCGCGATCCTGTAGTTGGGGCTGCCATCGGTCTTTAGCGTCCTGATCGTCCAGACAACGTCCGATGCCGTCACCGGTTCCCCGTCGGCAAAGACCGCGTGGTCACGCAAGGTGAACACGACCCAAGACCGGTCTTCGGGAAATTCCAGCCTTTCGGCGAGCAGACCGTAGACCGCGTCGGCCTCGTCATAGGCGCGCACCAAAAGCGAGTCGTAGATCAGTCCAAGGCCCTGCGCCGGTTCGCCAGCGAGAATGAACTGGTTCAGGCTGTCGAAGGTCTGGCTTGCCAGGAAACCTCGAAAGCTCATGGTGCCCCCTTTTGGCGCATCCGGGTTCACGTAGTCGAAATACGGGAAGTCCGGAGGGTACTTGAGTTCGCCAAAGGCCGAAATGCCGTGGCTCGTGATCGAGTCCTGATGGCTATCGGCAAATGCCGCACCTGTCAGGCCGAGAAACATGCAGAATATGGCTGAGCGCATTGAAAGCTCCTTTGCGAATCGGTCCTGCAGCCGACTTGCCCGCCAAGCGTTGGCCGCATCCGACTGTCGACTGCGGCGGGCGCATCGGCCACTTGTGCAATTCAATACATGCGGATTAGCTTCGCGACAATGACTCGCTTGTTCACAGACAGTAACCGTCCCGTTCATCTAGGCCCCTATCCGCTGGAGCGACTTCGGCGATCCAGGACGGCGGATGTTGCGGGCCTGCCCCGTCCCGAACCGCTCGCCTTCCGGAGACCCGACACTCCGGAAGGCATCGTGAACGCAATGGCGGAGTACCAGGCGATGATGGACGCGATCAGGGACGGCCTTGTCAACAAGGCTGTTGCCGAATGCCCGGCCGACCCGACGGAAAGGGCTCGCCACCTCAAGTCCTTCGGGTACTTCTCGGACGCCGCGATGGTCGGAATCTGCCGCCTGCCCACCCACGCCTTTCTGAAAGAGCCTTGGCGCAACCCTGACATTGACCGATTGGCCAATGACCTGAAGACACGCCAGACGAAAACGCTCGCAAGCGGCATCGACATGATCATGGCGGACCTGAAGGAGTCGATGGAAGCCCCGCCGTCAACCATTGCCGATCACACCCATGCGGTGGTATTCCTCAATGCCCGGCCTCGACCGATCAGGGACGGCGAACCGGGAACGGAGTGGCTCGAGGGAGCCGAGGACCGTGCCGCCTGCCTTCGCGCATCGGAAACCGCGGTCGTCCTGGCGAACTACCTTCGCCTCCTAGGCCATGACGCAAAAGCGCACAGCGCAACCTCATCGGATGTCGACCTGAACAGGCTGGCGGTCGAAGCCGGGCTTGCGATCGCAAGGCAAGGCGTTTTGCGCAATCCGTTCCTTGGTGACAGATTCGGTCTCGCTGCACTGACCACCACTTTCGAGATGACGCCTGACCTGCCGCTTGCGACGAAGCAGCCGCTGATCGGCACACGCGGCCCCGCTTGGTGGTCGGGCTACCGAACCGCGAAGAACGCGTTCAACAAGGATCCCTTCGGGCGGCGCAACTATGTCGACGGTCCGCACCCTTTCGAGACCCTGAAGCGTGTGGCCGACCCAACGACCTTCATCGACGAGCCGCGTGTGCCCCGCGTGCCGAAACGAACCGACATGTTTGCACGCGCCCAGTTCGGCGACATGGGAAAGGCAGTGCAGGACGGCGCAAGAAACGGGCACTACGCCCGGAAGGCGCCTACAGCAATGGCGCAAAGACGCATGCTCGGGGCCTTCGTGCTCTTGCAGGACGGCGCGTCCGGGGCCGGCCATCGCCCGTCTGACGCGGCGCGCAATGCCGCGAACGTGAAGGCGGCAAGCTACTTTCTGGGAATTGATGCGGTCGGGATCAGCCGCTGCCCCGAATGGACATGGTACAGTCACGACGCGACCGGCGCACCCATCGACCCGCCGCACGATCAGGCGATCAGCATGATCATTGACCAAGGTTACGAGACGATGGAGGGGGCCAGCGGAGACGACTGGATCAGCGTCGCGCAGTCCATGCGAGCCTATCTCAGGTTTTCCCTTCTGGGAGGCGTCATTGCAAAGCACATCAGGAGCCTTGGCTACGGGGCAAAGGCGCATACGGTCCTTGATGGCGAGGTTGTCCAGCCACCGCTCCTGCTGCTATCGGGCCTTGGCGAGGTAAGCCGCATCGGGGAAGTGATCCTGAATCCCTTCCTCGGCCCCCGCCTCAAGTCGGGCGTCGTGACCACGGACATGCCGCTCGCCCATGACAAGCCCATTGACTTCGGTCTCCAGGCATTTTGCGAGGCTTGCAACAAGTGCGCGCGGGAGTGTCCGTCAGGCGCGATCACGGCGGGTCCGAAGCTGATGTTCAACGGCTACGAGATCTGGAAGTCCGACAGCCAGAAATGCGCAACCTACCGCATCACGACCCCTGGCGGCGCCATGTGCGGCCGGTGCATGAAGACCTGCCCTTGGAACCTTGAAGGACTGTTTGCCGAGAAGCCCTTTCGCTGGGCAGCCATGAACGTGCCGGCGCTTGCCCCTGCCCTTGCGCGCCTTGATGACCGGCTTGGCAACGGCGGTCTCAACCCGATCAAGAAATGGTGGTGGGACATTGGCATCGAGGAAGACGGCGGCTACCGGCCCGCACGCGAGCCGGTGAATGCCCGCGACCTGCAGAGGGAGCTTGACCTGAAATACGAGGACCAGACGCTGGCCGTCTATCCGGCAAATCTCACGCCGCCGCCCTGGCCCTACCCCTTTCCGATGGACCGCGAGTCGGGGATCGAGGCCTACGAGGCCATGCTGACGCCAGAGGCATACAAGGCGCGTCTCGAGCGCGGCGACACCGACGGTCTCGCGCACGAAGTTCTCGACCATGCGGACAGTCCGGTCCTGAAGATGGTCGTATCGAAAGTCGATGCTCGCGGTGGCGACGTAACGATCTATGAGTTCCGCGACCCTGATGGCCACGACTTGCCCGAATGGACGGCAGGTGCGCATCTGGACATCGTCGTGGCGCCGGAGTTTCTTCGGCAATACTCAATGTCAGGCAATCCGCAAGACCGTTCGGTTTACCAGATCGGTGTCCTGCGGGAAGATGACGGGCGCGGCGGCTCGACGCTGCTGCATCGGATATTCACGGAAAGTCGCCGGGTCTTCCTGTCAAAGCCGATCAATCACTTCCCTCTTGAGGAAAGTGCAAAGCGGACGCTTCTCATGGGCGGCGGAATCGGTGTCACGCCAATGGTGGCGATGGGGCATCGTCTGCATGAACTCCGCCGTGACTTCACGCTTCACTATTCGGTGCCGTCGCGTGAAAAGGCCGCCTACCTTGATGACCTCCTTGCCATGCCCTGGGCCGAGCATGTCACGCTGCACGTATCCGACGAAGGCAGCAGGGCGGACCTGCAGTGCATTCTCGGGCCTTACTCGGATGGAACCCACGTCTACACATGCGGCCCGGATCGCTACATGTCCGCTGTCATTGAAGCCGCAGAACGACTGGGCTTTCCGGAAGAGGCGCGCCATCTCGAGTACTTTTCGGTTCCCGAGCTTCCAGAATACGAAAATCATCCGTTCACGCTGAAGCTCGCCCGGTCCGGGATCGCGCTTGAGGTGCCCGCCGACAGGAGCGCTACCGATGTCCTGACCGAACGCGGAATTGCCATTGACGTGAAGTGTTCGGACGGGCTTTGCGGAGTCTGCAAGTGCGGCTTGGTCGCAGGCGAGGTCGAGCACCGCGACTTCGTGCTCTCGGCTGCGCAGCGCAAGGAATCCATCATTCTCTGCCAGTCTCGCGCCGCCGAGCCGGATGGCGCCATAGAGGTGGACATCTGAAGCAGTGAACACTCCGTCGCCTGAAGGCGACAGTCCCCGGCGCGAGTTCTATGAAAATTCGCGGATGACGCGAGTTGGGAAGTTCGCGCACTGACCTACGGATTCTCTGGGCCGAACTGGATTGGAACAATAAAGACGGTGGACCCGACCAATCCGCCCTCGGCAGAATTGTCAGTGGCGCACCGTCGCAAACGGTCAACCGACCAGTTCGAGCCCCGAGAAGAAGTACGCGATCTCCACCGCCGCTGTTTCAGGCGCATCTGAACCATGCACCGAGTTCTCGCCCAGGCTCTCAGCAAATTCCGCTCGTATCGTGCCAGGGTCGGCATCAGCCGGGTTGGTCGCCCCCATGACATCGCGATTCCGTGCGATGGCATTCTCGCCTTCGAGCACTTGCACCACGACCGGCTCCGAAGCCATGAATCCGCAAAGCTCGTCATAGAAGGGCCTCTCGGCATGCACTTCGTAGAACTTGCCTGCCTGCGCCTTGTTGAGGTGGATGCGCTTCTGAGCGATGATGCGCAGCCCGGCTTCCTCGAACTTTGCGTTGATCTTGCCAGTCAGGTTTCGCTTGGTCGCATCGGGCTTGATGATGGACAATGTGCGTTCGATCGCCATGTGGAATCCTCATCATTCAGTTGTGCAGGGCATCACGCATCCCCGTGGAATTCGCGGGTCGCTAGCATGGAAGCCCATCGAAGAAAAGTCGCTGCGGGCGGCTTTGACATCTTCGAATTGTACGCGGACCGCATTCGTAGTTCGCAGAGGGTGTCATCGACCTCATGGTGTTGCAAAGCGCGACCGCGCCATTGCGCACCGCGGACGAGTTGGTGCCGGTCACGAAGGGCAGCCGGACCTGTCAGGCGGTGTCGGTCATACGGGAGCCGATGAAAAACCCGCCGGCCTGTTCGGGAGGCTGTGGCGCTTCGGCACGCGATTCAGCGAGGGTCATGGCAAAGTCTCGAGACCGCTGCCACTGGTGACGATGAATTTTTTGCTGAGCCGAATGGCCCGCCACTTCTTGCCATCGGGTTGCGCGTGGTGGGTTCTTCAATGCCTAGGCAGGTCATTCGCTGCCAGACTCGCGAGACCCTGTGCCTAGAGTCTAGCGTGTCAATCAAGCCGAGAGTGAGCGTCAATCAAATTGAGAGGGCCGATCGGCTCTGGATCGGGGCGGCTTGAGGGCATATGTCCGGGCATCCGGGCGGACATGCCACAGGACGGACGATGGCAAGGATGCCCTTGATGCGCCGTCATGACGCTACATCTACGACGCTCGCTTTGGCGTGAGGCACATCAGGCCGAAGCACAGCAATGTCAGCAGAAATGCCAGGAGAAACGGCGCTCCGGGCAGGTAGAACAGCGAACCGTCCTTGACAAATTCACGGAAGATCAAGGTCATGATCAGCGGTGAAATGATCATTGCCAGCGAAACGATGCATGTCAGGACGCCCTGCAACTCCCCCTGCTGATTGTCCAATGCAGTTCTGGACATGATTCCCTGCAACGCCGGAAGGGCAACTGCGCCAAGCGAACCGAGCGGGATGAGGACAAAGACCTGCCAGGTTTCGGTGATGAATCCATACCCGAAGAACCCGACCATTTCGAACACGAACCCGAACAACACGGTCTGTCGCTCACTCATGTACTTGAGGACCACACGAATCAGCCAGCCCTGAACGAAGGCTATTGCCACGCCGTAGGCCGCCAGCGTGACTCCGATCATCCATGGCTCCCAGCCAAAGCGCTCCAGCGTATAGAAGGACCAGATCGCGGGATAGACGGTGAATGCGACCTGAAAGAAGAACATGATCGCCAGGAGAAGCTTCAGACCGGGCAGCCGGCCAATATGGATGAGGCCGCCAAGCGGATTTGCCCGTTTCCAGTCAAACGGCCGCCTGATTTCGTCGGTGACTGTTTCCGGCAGGACAAACCAGCCGAACACCATGTTGCCTAGCGAAAATGCGGCGGCTGCATAGAAGGGTGCCCGGGTCCCAAGTTCGGCAAATGCCGCTCCAAACAACGGCCCCAGCACAAATCCGATTCCGAATGCGGCACCGATCAGGCCAAAGTTCTGCGCCTTTTCCTCGGGCTCTGATATGTCGGCGATATATGCAGCGACCGTCGGCTGTGTTGACGCTGTCAATCCCCCGATGACCCTGCCCACGAACAGCAGCCAGATGGTGTGTGCGACACCCATCACAAGGTAGTCTATTCCCATAAAGAACAGCGAAATCAGCAGTACCGGTCGCCTGCCATAGCGGTCGGACAGGTTTCCTATCGTCGGGCCGAACAGCAGCTGCATGACCGCAAACACCGATGCGAGAATCCCTCCCCAAACCGCTGCGGAGCCAAGTGTGCCTGCTCCCACCTCAAGTATGAGATCGGGCATGACAGGAATGATGATGCCAATGCCGATTGCATCTATGGCAACCGTTGCCAACACGAAGAGCAATGGCAACTTGCCACTCTGAAGCTGGTTGGTCATCGTACGTCCAGTACGAAATTCATCGGCATGGCTCGTGCTGAATGACCATTTGGCAAGTCCGGCTCAGTGGATTCCCGGCTCGACCTGCTTCTCCAGACGCAGGCGGTCACCGGTATGCCCATGACTTCGGGCGAATTCTTCGTTGAATTCGAAGCCGAGGCCGCAGCCATTCGGCAGAATTGCACACTCCTCTTCCCATTGGATTGGGTGACCGATCAATTCGAAGTGACGGGCCCATCCTGCCTTGGTCGTTTCCAGGATCAGCAGGTCGTGAGTGGATGCAGCCAACCGGAAATTCACAGCCCCCGCTCTTGGTCCGCCCCATCGCTGGCTGCAGGATCTCTGCCCCGCCACTGCGTTGCGATGGGGTAGAGGCATCTTCTTGGTGACCAACGGCTTCCCAAGCTCTCTGTACACAGCTGCATTCATGACAATTCCCCACTTTGAAACACCCGAGGGCGACGGCGAAATGCAGTCTTGCCAGATATTTGACCATTACAACACCAAAGTCGCGGTACGCTCCAACATGACGGATCTTGGACAATTCAGAAAAACTCGCCCTCGTTCCGTCCCGGCAACCGCCGAACCCGAACCTGTGGCGTCGGAATGACTTCCCTGGGACTTGCACACTCACCGGCGGGGACGTCAATCAGGGAGGGCCATCCGTTCCAAACGCCTTGCTCAGTGCCGTCTTCAGTTCCCCGAGGAAGACTGCTGGCGTCGCTTTGACACCGAAGTTTCTTTCATGCGTACAAGGTAGAAGTTGGCCAGGCCGTCCAGCATTCGCATTCCGTGAACTGGCTCCGTCCGAGTGCCTAATGACCCTTCAAATAGTCTACCGTTTTGTCCAACCTTCGATGGGCTGTTGGCGGTGACTTGGAAAAAAGTCCCACAAATTCGCTGGTCTGACATTTCCGGTATCGTGCATTCGCCAGGGTTCTTTCAACAAATTAGCTCATGCGAGGCGTGATATTGCCTAGGCTTGACCCTTGCCTCCTCCTAGAACCGTTGCGCACTGTCCACGTGATCGAGGTCGCCTTCTGGCACAGGGAAGATTGCGGAGCCGGTGCCGCCACGGAAGGACGGCGATCAATGGAGGATTCGGCCCAGGTCGAGCGATCATGATCGCGGTGCAGCTTCGGCGCGGAACCGCAGACCAAGAACGTCAAGCGCCTTGAGGATCGTGCCCTGCGGGGGATGGGCGAAATCGCCACGATCAGAACCGGGTCGCAGTCGTTCAACCGCGATCCAGCTCCAGGCCGAAAAAACGTCGCACAGACGAACTCTCGGTCAAGGCGCGCTTCACAATTACCATCGGCCCCGAATCCTCTATTTCGCCGATCCACCAGCGCCGGACGGTCCGACCGCTGGATACATTGAAGAGGCGTGCGGCTCCGTTGGCGTTGTGGCCCAGCTTTCAATGGGCCTCATGCAACTCGTCTCCCGTCATCAGAAGAAGAGCCCCACGACCGACGCCGTTGCGCCCATGAGCGCCGCGACCGCCAACGCCGGAACGAGGAAGGGAGCAGGGTTCGCACAAAGGCAAGCGACACCTGTGAGCCCCCTGGGAGAGTGGATCTGGGAACAGGTGCAGGTGAATCCCGGATTCACGTTCAAGGAACTGGCGCGCCGTGGGCAAATGTCGAGGTGTCAGTGACCTTGCGTCTGCCGCCTAAGTGATTTCTTTCAGCAGTTCGATCAATTCTTCGGTCGCGGGCTTGCCCAGGCTCCGCAACAACGCTTCATCCTGACCTTCAACCTCTTGCCTGATCTGAAGCATCCGCTTCCTTCCCAGCGCAGTGGCAAGGACATTGATCTGGCGATGATCGTGCCGGGCAACCTGGCGATGTACAAGCCCATCCGAAACCATCCGGTCAACCAGCTTGGTCAACGTCGGAGGATTCATCAGCACCACGTCTGCAAGTTGTCCCATCGTAAGGCGCTGACCGGTCTCCAAAGTTTCAAGAATCCGCCATGCCTCGATCTGCATGCCGTGCTTCTTCAAGCGCGTGTTGAGAGACACGGTGACCGTCCGGTGTGCCGCAGCCAGTGCGTATGAGAGGTAGTTCTGGATTGGATTCGGGTTCGATTCCATGAGGTTCACCACGGCATTCGAGGCAAATCTAGTTGACTTGGAAAATAAATTCAATTGGTATGTGGCAGTTGCTGATGCAACCGGCAAGGATGGCTTGTGCCATGAACATGCTGCCGAGCGTTCCGACCGAACTGGAGGAACTGCGCGACGACCCTGTCTTGCGCAGCGGCGGAACGTATCGCATCGCGCTGCTGATTCCCCTCTGCGGCGCAGCAGGCCTTTGGGCGCCTTCCTGCATTTCGAGTGCGCAGGTTGCAGTGGAGGAGTTGAATCGATCCACCGGCATCACCGGGCGCAAGGTGCAGCTCATCATGATCGATGCGGCCATGGAGGCGAGCATATCTATTGAGGAAACTGTCAACGACCTGATCGAGACGGATTCCATCGATGCGATCGTCGGCATGCATATCAGCGCCGTACGTCAACGCCTCAGCAAGGTGGTTCGCCAACGGATCCCCTACATCTACACGCCGCTCTATGAAGGCGGCGAACGTACGGACGGATTGTTCGCGATCGGGGAGATACCGGATGAGCAGCTCGGACCTTCACTGGAGTGCATCCAATCGGAATATCGGCCGCGTAGCTGGGCGCTGATTGGAAACGATTACGTGTGGCCGAGGACGTCGCACAACTACGCAAAGTCAAGGTTGCGCGAGATGGCCGTGAGCCTGGCATATGAAAGGTACCTGCCCTTCGGGCCGAACGGTATGCCCCGAATAGTCGAGGAAATTGCAAGGTCCGGCGCGGAAGCGGTGCTGATTTCGCTCGTCGGGCAGGACGCGGTCGCCTTCAACCGGGCATTCGGCCAGGCGAGACTGCACGACCGCATGGTGCGCTTGTCCTGCGCGATCGAGGAGAACGGGCTTCTTGGGAGCGGGGCGCAAAACAGCCAGCGCATGTTCGTCGCATCCTCCTATTTCGGAGCCCTGTCCACGGAGGCGAATGCAGCTTTCAAGGAGCAGTACTATAGGGTTCACGGCGAACAGGCGCCCATGCTGAACGCACTAGGCCAGTCAACTTATGAAGGCGTGCACTTTCTTGCCGGGCTGATGCGCGATCATGCAAGCATTTGGCGAGAGCACAGCGTCTCCGATGGCCCTCCGGTGATTCACAGGAGCGGGCGCAGGTGCTTCGTATCGGACGAAACTGAACGTGCACCGATCTACTTGGCGCGGGCGGACGGCTTGCAATTTGAAGTCATAAAACGTCTTTAGAACAACATCTTGAGGAATATAAGTTTCCAATTCAAGATATTACTTGAATTGGAAACTAAATTCCCCTACCCTGAACCGACATGAAGATCTCAAGCGCCTGCGCCTGACGGTCTTCGGAAGGGAAGGAGTTTTGCCTTGGGCTGGGTCATCCTGCTGCTTCTGCTTGCGACCGTCGCGCTTGTCACGATCTGGTTCCTCCAACGCTACTATGCAAAGGCCAGTCTGGACACCGCCCTTGTCAGGACCGGATTTGGCGGTTCCCGAGTCGTGACCGAAGGCGGGTGTCTGTCCCTGCCGATCCTGCACCGGGTTCAAAGAGTGTCCATGGGTGCGCTAACGCACCGTGTCAGTCGTGACGGTCAAGAGGCGGTGCTGACGCGCGACCAGATTCGCGCCGACATCGAGTTCGAATTCGAACTTCGCGTTGCTCCGACGCAACAAGGAATCTCGACCGCTGCGCAGACGCTCGGCACTCGAATTGCCCGGGGTGGGGTATCACTCAACGACATTCTGACGGGCCCAATGGTTGACGCCATCCAGCGAGCGGCGGCAGGTCGGACGCTGGAAGACATCCATCTGGACCGTTCCGCGTTTTCGGATGACGTCGCAGAGACTGTCGAGTCACAGGCGTCCAAGCTCGGGCTGACGCTTGTTTCGGCGTCATTGGTCGGAGTTGATCAAAGCGATCTCGGCCAATGGAACGAGAACAACGCATTCAATGCACAGGGCATGCGGCGTCTCGCCGCGCTTGTTGCGGACCAGCGCAGGGAGCGCGTGCGCATCGAGACCGAAGCGGAAGTTGCCGTTCGCGAAAGCCGGCTGGCTCAACATCGAAGGCAGCTCGAACTGCAGCGCGAGGAACGGGAGGCAGAGATCGCGCAGCAGGAACACCTGGCCAAGCTCGAAGCGGATGCAAAGTCGCGGGAGGACCAGGCGCGCGACGGCGCGGAACTGGCCAGCGAAACCACCCGGATCGAAAATGAAAGACGCGCGAAGGCCGCACAGGTCGAAAGCGACGAGGCGCTGCGGAAGGCGGAGATGGCCGCCATTCTGGCGCTCGAGGAAGATAAGATCGCAAACGAGATCCAGATTGCCAGAAGACGCACGGAAGAAGCCGAGGCCCGTGTCGCTGAAGAAGAAGCACGCGCAAAGGTCATTCTCGCCGCAGAAAGCGTCCAGGCGCAGAAGGATCGTGCGATAGCTGAACGCGAAAGCGAGATCGCGCACCTGAACCAGGAAAGGGATCTTGATCTCGAAGGTGCCCGAGTGAAACGCGATGTTGAAACGCTCCTCGAAAGGGCCCGGGCCGACGCCACCGTGAAAGCAAGGGAAGGCGAAGCCGAACGTGCGCGCATGGAAGCGGAAGCGGCGGGCCGCGTTGCGTTGAACAAGGCGGAAAACACCCTTGGGGACGCCATGATCAAAATGCGCCTGGAAGAGCGCAAGCTCGACCGGTTGCCTGAGATCCTGACGCAGATGATGAAGCCGGTCGAGAGGATCGAGTCCATCAGGATCAACCAGATTTCCGGCGCCGGCGGCCAGGACGGCGGCGGAGGCGTGGACGGGGCGTTCGGCGCCGCCATGGACCAGATCCTCGGCATGGCCGTGCGTCTTCCCGCCATGAAACAGATGGGCGAGGAAATCGGGCTCGACTTCGATTCCAACCTGGCCGGTCGCACCGCCGACTACGCCAACCGCATCAAGGACAAGTCGGAGAGCGGCAAGGGAAAGTCCAAGCCGTGAAGCAATCCAATTCTGACGACATTATGGAGGAAACGCACATGTCACTGAATCGTCGAACGTTCCTGAGCAGCGCGGCGGCGGTCGCCAGCGCATCCATGCTGCCCCGTGCGGCCATGGCGGCCGACAGCATCAAGCTTGGCTCGATACTGGACACATCCGGCATTTTCGATGCCTACGGCACGCCGATGGACATGGCCATGCGCCTTGCAGTGAACGAGATCAACACGGCCGGTGGCCTGCTTGGCATGCAGGTCGAGGTCGTCGCCTACGACACCCAGTCCGACATGGCGCTCTATTCGCAGTACGGGCAGCAGCTGACCCGGCAGGACGAGGTAGATGTCGTGCATGGCGGCATCCTTTCGGCTTCGCGCGAAGCGATCCGCCAGACCATGCGCAAGACCCGGACGCTCTACTTCTACAACGTCCTCTACGAAGGCGGCGTCTGCGACAGGAACATCTTCATCAACGGCGTCACGCCCGCCCAGCAGGTCGAGGCCCTTGTGCCTTATGCGATGGGAAAGTCCGGCAAGTCGGTCTACATCCTTGCTGCCGACTACAACTACGGGCAAATCACGGCGCGCTGGATCCAGAAGTTCGTTGCCGACAACGGCGGCGAGACCGTCGGCGTTGACTTCTTCCCCCTTGATGTGAGCGACTTCGGGTCGACCATTGCCAAAATCCAGACGGTCGGCCCCGACTTGGTCATCGCACCGCTCGTTGGCGGTGCGCACCTGTCCTTTTTCCGTCAATGGGCGGCAGCCGGCATGAAGGACCGCATCCCGCTGGCTTCGACCACCATGGGCGTCGGCAACGAGCACAAGGTGCTGACGCCGGAGGAGGGCAACGGCATCATGGTCGCATACAATTACAGCCAGGAACTCGACACGCCTGCAAACAACGCATTCAAGGAACGTTGGTCCGCGTCGTACGGCGACAGCAGCCTGATCCACGAGATCGCCGTGTCGAACTACCAAGGTGTCATGACCTGGGCGGAGGCCGTGCGCCAGGCAGGTTCGCTGGATCGAGAAGCCGTGATCGCTGCACTTGAAACCGGCCTTTCCATTGGCGGTCCCGCGGGCACGGTGACGGTCGACCCGAAGACGCACCACGCCGTTCTCGACGTCCACATCATGGAGATAGAGGATCAGGGCATGCGCGTGATCGAAACCCTGCCGCAGCGTCAGCCGATCGACACGCAGGCGGTCTGTGACCTGCAGGCCAATCCGGACGACAACACGCAGTACGAAATCCAGATCTGATCGCGTCCGAGGACCTAGCCGGGGCGGCAGTCGCCGCCCCGCGAGAAGTGACGCTCCCTTTCGACGGATCCCTGTGCCAATGGACCTGTACGTCGTCGTCCTTGTCGAAATGCTCTACGGGGTCGCCTCGCTGATCCTAATAAGCGCCGGGCTGGCCATCGTTTTCGGCATGATCAAGGTGATCAACCTCGCCCATGGGGAGTTCATGATGATGGGCGGTTACGCGACGATCACGGCAGTCAATCTCGGCGTGAACGTCTTCGTTGCAATGCTGTTGATCGCACCGGTTGTCGTCGGCCTGATCGGTCTTGTCGTTGAACGGCTCGTGATCCGCCATCTCTACGGGCGCCTGATTGACACGATGCTGGCGACCTGGGGCCTGAGCCTGTTCTTCATAGGGCTCGCCACGATGGTTTTCGGGAACACGACCACCGGCATTTCAACACCGATCCCTGGATTCGCCATCGGAGACTACCAGGTCAACGGCTACAACTTCTTCATCATTGTTGTCTCGGCATTGCTGCTTGTCGCGATGCTTGCAGTGCTGAAAGGCACGCGCGCCGGTTTAGTCGCCCGCGGCACGATGCAAAGACCGGACATGGCGGCGGCATTGGGCTACAGCCCTGACCGGGTCTACATGGCGACGTTTTTTTGCGGCTCGGCGTTGTCCGGACTGGCCGGCGCAATCCTTGCACCCTTGGTCGGGCTCGTTCCGACATCGGGCGGCGCGTACATTGCCAAGGCGTTCATCACCGTCATTGCCGGCGGTCCCTCACTTGTCGCCGGGCTGTTTGCGAGCGCCGGCTTCTTCGGCGCGGTGAACCAGATCTTCACGTTTGCCATCTCGCCGGTCATCGGCGAAGTCGCACTGCTTGTCGCAGCAGTCGTCCTGCTCAGGATCCTGCCGCAAGGCGTCACCGGCACGTTCTTCAAGGGCAGGCTCTGATGCCCGGCGACCTGAAAAGGGAAGCCATCGCGATTGCCGTCGTCACGGGTGCCCTGATCCTGGTGCTGCCCTTGATCATCGGCACCTACACGCTCACCGTCCTGGCAGTTTATGGCATGCTGGGCCTGAGTCTCGGCTTGATCTGGGGCTTCGGAGGCATTCTCTGCTTTGGTCAGGCGGCGTTCTTCGGACTTGGCGCATATGCCTACGCGATTTCCGCGATCAACATTGGCGAAAGCACCATTCCGATGCTTCTAGCTGTACTGGTTCCGGCGGTCTTCGCCGTGCTCCTGGGCGCGATGATGTTCTACGGGCGCCTCAACGACGTGTACCTGGGCGTCATCACCCTGGTTGTCACCCTGATCCTGTTCAAGGTCATCAATTCGACCGCCGGCCCGCAATACATGATCGGCAACGCCCGCCTTGGCGGATTCAACGGCATTCCCGGCTTCCAGACATTGAACGTTCCAGGCAAGCCGGACGCCTACATCTGGGGGGACAGCTACTTCTATGTCTGCGCCGTCTTGCTGGGCTTCGTCTACCTGCTCGTAACGGTCCTTCTCCGGTCAAGCTTCGGACGCATCGCCGTGGGCATTCGCGAGAACGAGGTCCGCATGTCACTCATGGGCTACGACGTGCGGGCGCGCAAGACCGTGATGTTCGCCATCGGTGCCGCCATTGCAGGGCTGGCCGGCGGGCTGTTCGCAAACTGGGCCGAGATCGTCACGCCAAACCTGTTTTCCCTGAGCCAGTCGGCTGAGATAATCATCTGGTGCATCGTGGGCGGGCTTGGGACCCGCCTTGGACCGGTTCTTGGCGCCGCAGGGCTCGCCTACCTCAAGTTCCTGCTTGGACAGCAAGCCCTCGTCGACAACGCCCTCGTCACGGGCCTGATCCTGGTGCTCTTCGTGCTCCTCCTGCCGAAGGGCGTCGTGCCGGCCCTGTCGGGGCTTTGGAGAGTCAGCGTCGGGCGAAGGCCGCCCGGACGCATTCGCCGGCGGCGGCGATCGCGGCACCGGGAGCGTCTGCATGGCTGAGGTCGCTCTTGAAACCCAGGGACTCACCATGCGCTTTGGCGGCGTCGTCGCGGCGAACAGGGTGGACTTCAAGCTTCGTGCCCGCGAGCTTCGATGCCTGATCGGCCCGAACGGTGCCGGAAAGTCCACCTTCTTCAAGTGCATCACCGGCCTGCAGTCCCCGACCGAAGGCGAAGTGTACATGCGTGGCGTCGAGACCACCGGCTGGATGCCGCATCAGATCGCCTCGCTTGGTGTCGGGATGAAGACCCAGACACCCAATGTCATGGACTCCCTCAGCGTTCATGAGAACATCTGGCTTGCCGCGCGGCGGTTTCATGACTCTCGGGAGGCCGATCACAAGACTCAGGAGATCATCGACCTCCTGGCCCTGGGGGCCATTGCGAGGGACGATCTGGGTCGGCTGGCACACGGCGAGAGGCAACGCGTGGAGCTCGGGCTGGTTGCCGTTGGCGATCCCTGGCTCATCTTGCTCGATGAGCCTGCCGCCGGCCTGGGCGCCGAAGAAGTCGAGCGGATGACGGCAATCATCCATGTACTGAACAGGCAGGCCGCGCTCGTCATTGTCGAGCACGACATGCAGTTCATTCGTTCGATCGCGCAGACCGTGACGGTCTTTCATCAGGGCAAGGTGCTGATCGAGGATCACGTGGACCGTGTCATGTCCGATCCCGTGGTACGCAACGTCTATCTCGGAAAGAAGTCCTGAGATGAACGAGGGCGCTGCATACGTGCTGGAAGTCATGGGGCTCTCAGGTGGATATGGCAGGGTGCCGATCCTGCATGGCATCGACTTTTCCGTCGCCGAAAGCGAGGTGGTCGGCATTCTTGGCCATAACGGCATGGGCAAGTCCACGCTTCTCAAGACCATCATGGGCTTTCTGCCTGCCGGATCCGGGACGATCAGGTTTCGCTCCGAAGACGTCACCCGGATTTCGCCCCACGAACGCGCCGGGCTTGGCGTTGGATATGTTCCCCAAGGAAGGGGCATATTCCCTCAGCTGACGGTTCGCGACAATCTGCGCTTTGCCTGGCATGAGTATGCCGGCGCTTCCGAGAGCGATGTCCTGGACGCCACCCTGTCGGACTTTCCGCGCCTTCGCGCCCTGTCTGACCGGCATGGTGCAGCGTTGTCTGGTGGTGAACAGCAATTGCTGGCCTTGGCGAGATGCCTGATGGGCGATCCGGACTTTCTTCTTCTGGACGAACCGACGGAAGGCATTCAGCCCTCGATCATCGACGAGATCGGGGAGACGCTTCTCCGCCTTCGTGAAGGCCGGGGGCTTTCCATCCTGCTGGTCGAGCAGAATCTCGACTTCATCTCCGAACTGTCGGATCGGGTCCTTGTCATTGAACGGGGCAGGATCGCCGGCGAGCTGCAAAAATCCGAACTCTCGAACCATGCCAAGGTCGATCAGTACCTGGGATTCGGAACCGCCCGTTCGGCCCGAGGGCAAGGGAGTCCGCACCAAGCGTCGCCCGAGCCACGAAAGCGATCCGAACCCCCGGTCGCACCTCCGAGCCAGCCTACAATCCAAAATCTGGTGACCAACATGACCATAAAACGCCCGACACTTTCGCAGATGCGCGACATGGCCAGCCGGTTCGGCATGAACCTTACGGATGAGGAGCTGCATGAATACTCCGAAATCATGGAACCCTACATCCAGGCCTATGACCGGCTGGACGCAACGCCGGACAACCTGCCGCCCGTGCGCTATCCCCGGTCGCCGGGCCGATTCCCGGATCCCTCGGAAAACCCGCTCAACGCCTGGTATGTCAAGACCGAGATCAGTGGCGCGCCGGACGGTCCGTTGCGTGGCAGGCGGGTTGCGCTCAAGGACACGATCTGCTTGGCCGGCGTGCCGATGATGAACGGATCGTCGGTGATGGAAGGCTACGCGCCCGAAATCGACGCGACCATCGTCACCCGAATGCTTGACGCCGGCGCAATCATCGCCGGCAAGGCACATTGCGAGAGTTTCTGCCTCTCGGGCGGATCGCATACCAACTCCAAGGGCCCGATCCACAATCCCTGGAAACACGGATTCATGGCGGGTGGCTCGTCCGGAGGATCGGCGGCACTGGTTGCCGCCGGGGAGGTCGACATGGCAATCGCCGGTGATCAGGGAGGTTCGATCCGCATCCCCTCCTCGAATTGCGGCGTTTACGGCATGAAGCCCACGCACGGGCTCGTTCCGTACACCGGCGTCATGCCGATCGAGCGGACGATAGACCATGTCGGACCGGTGACGAACACCGTGGCGGATAACGCCCTGCTCCTCGAAGTCCTGGCCGGTGAGGATGGCCTTGATCCGCGCCAGAGCTGTCCGCGAACGTTTCACTACACCGAGGCCTTGGGGCACGGGGCGCAAGGTCTCCGAATAGCGATTCTCAAGGAGGGGTTCCATCGGGCCGAGAGCGAAGCAGACGTCGACCAAAAGGTGCTCGCCGCCGCTGAACGCTTCCGCGAACTCGGCGCGCACGTCGAAGAAGTCTCGATTCCGGAGCACAATCTCGCGGTTGACTGCTGGACCGCAATCGCGGTTGAGGGGTTGCAGGATCACATGATGCACGGAAACTCCGGCGGCACGAACTACAGGGGTCTTTTCCTGCCCTCCATGATGGATCACATGGCACAGTGGCGGAACAGGGCCGATGAACTGACACATTCGCTCAAGGTCTGCATGTTTCTCGGCGAGTTCTTCCAGGAGCAGTACCGCGGCCGCTTTTATGGCAAGGCGCAAAACCTGATGCGCAAGGTCAACCAGACCTACTCGGGCGTGCTTGCGCAGCACGACCTTCTGTTGATGCCGACCGTGCCGATGAAGCCGCAGCAAGTCCCGCCTGCGGACTGCTCCATCAGCCTCTATGTTCAGCGCGCGTTCGAAATGATCGGCAACACCGCACCGTTCAACGGCGGCTTGCCCGCCATCAACGTGCCGTGCGGCCTGAGCGAAGGCCTGCCCATAGGCATGATGCTTGTCGGCGAGAGATTCGGAGAAATGAAGCTCTACCAGGCCGCGCATGCCTTCGAGCAATCCGGCGACTGGCGGACGATGTAGGACAGGGGATCATCATGTCAATCCTGAACGAAAGCCTGGCGAGCCGGATATCCGATTGGGAAGCACGGCCTGATGCACCTGCCGAGACGCTTGCCCCGACGGACGGCCAGTCCTACGTCCGTGGCCCGTCGCACCCGCCCCTGGCCTATGTCACCATTCCGCAACTTCTGGGAGAGGCGGTTTCACGCTTCGGGCCGCGCGATGCCGCCGTGTTCTGCGAGCAGGGTGTCAGGATGAGCTACTACGATCTTGACCGGGCGGTGGACGAGCTCGCATCCGGCCTCTTGGCGCTGGGCCTCAACAAGGGTGATCGTCTGGGCATCTGGTCGCCGAACCGGGTCGAATGGGTGCTGACCCAGTTTGCGACCGCACGCGTGGGAGTTCTGCTGGTGAACATCAACCCTGCCTATCGTTCGGGCGAACTGGAATACGCATTGAACAAGGTTGGGTGCAAGGCGCTGATTGCGGCCGGGTCGTTCAAGACTTCCGACTATCCGGAAATGATACGAAGTCTCGCCCCAGAGCTTGACAGCTGCGCACCAGGACGGCTGCGATCGACCAGGCTTCCGTATCTGCGCAGTGTCGTGATCATGGACGACGGGCCCTGGGAGGGTGCGTATTCCTTTGAACAGCTCCGCAAGCTCGGCGGTCCTGCACAGCAACTCAGGCTTCGGGCGATCGACAAGACCCTGAGCCCCGACGATGCGATCAACATTCAGTTCACCTCCGGCACGACCGGCAGCCCAAAAGGGGCGACCCTCTCGCACTACAATATCGTCAACAACGCCCGATTTGTAACCGACCGGATCAACCTGACCGAGACCGACAGGCTGGCCATCCCTGTCCCGCTGTATCACTGCTTCGGCATGGTCTTGGGGGTCCTGGGCGCGATCAGCAAAGGGGCCACGGCGGTCTTTCCCGGCGAAGGATTCGAGGCGTGCCAGACACTCGATGTCCTGGCCAGGGAGCGATGCACGGCCGTCTACGGCGTCCCGACGATGTTCGTCGCGATGCTGGAGGCTCTTGAAACGGAGCCACGCGACGTGTCCAGCCTGCGAACCGGCATCATGGCTGGCGCCACCTGCCCGGTTGACGTCATGCAACGCGTCAACTCGGAAATGAACATGAACGAGGTCACGATCGCCTATGGCATGACGGAAACGTCGCCGGTCTCCTTCCAGAGCTTCGTTGACGATCCCACAGACAAGCGATGCGAGACCGTGGGGCGGGTTCACCCACATCTCGAAGTCAAGATCATCGACGAGGACGACCGGATCGTTCCGGTTGGCGCTCAAGGCGAGCTTTGCACGCGCGGCTATTCCGTCATGAAAGGGTATTGGCAGGAGGACGAAAGGACAGCCGAGAGCATCGCGGACGGCTGGATGCATTCGGGCGATCTCGCTGTCTTCGACAATGAGGGGTTTTGCTCAATCGTCGGCCGCGTCAAGGACATGATCATCCGGGGCGGCGAGAACATCTATCCGCGCGAGGTGGAGGAATGCCTGATCCGTCATCCGAAGGTGAGCGACGCGCAGGTCTTCGGCATTCCAGACGAGAAACTTGGCGAGCTAGTCTGTGCGTGGATTGTCGCGAAACCCGGAACGGAGTTTGCCGAAGCAGAACTGCGGGAGATCCTGAAAGGACAAATCGCCCACTTCAAGGTTCCGGCCCACATCCGCGTCGTTGACGAACTGCCGATGACGGTCACTGGCAAACCGCAGAAATTCCTTATGCGGGAGAAGATGATGGAGATGCTGGCGGCGGGCGCGCGGTTGCCTTGAAGGGATTCGGAATTCCAGCCTTGAAACGGTCAGGATCCAGGCATCGCATCATCTCGTCGAATACGACATCGGTACCAATTTCATGGTGCAGTGATTATGTCGTGTCGCGGCATGAAAGGCATTTCAACGGGAATGGTGGCGGTGGCGAGATCACCGAAGACCTCGGTAGAATTGGCAATGTGCGTTGAAGGAGAGAATTCGACCGGTCGATGGGCCGACCTGGTGTCGGTGACGACGGTTGCATAAGACGGCGGGATTTCGGCGATTCGCCGCGGCCATGCCGGCCAGCGAAACCTGCCGCACCGTGGCCGCCAACTTCGACACCACACCGTCTACGGCCGAGAAGTGGACTCGGCAAGGTTCGGCGGCTACCTCAGGAATGCCGGACACGCTCTAAGCTTGCTCAGGCGTTGCGCGGCTTCCAGTTGCGTTTGAGAAGAAACTGGTTCTTGAAGTTTTTCAGACCCAGCATCACCTCGGCGTCCACAATGTCATCTACGCCGTGAATGTGATCTTCCAGAAATCCCGCGAGGTCGTCCGGATCGTCGCAGATCAGTTCGACCAGCAGGTCAAATCGCCCCGTCACCCACAAAATGTACACGACGCTGGACAACTCACCCAACCGTTCAGCCACGGTTTGCGGAGTAATGCCCGGGGCCACCTTGAGGCAGATCATCGCGTCTGCCTTGTAGTCGGACGCGGACGGATCCGCGATGGCCACGATCCGCAACAGCCCGGCATCCTTCATGCCATTCACCCGGTTTCGGACGGTGCCTTCGGACACCTGGAGCTTTAGCGCGATTTCGGAATACGGCATCCGCCCATCATCCTCCAGCATCCGGATGATCTCGCTGTTCAGGCGCCCTTCAACGGAATGCGTTCCTCGCCTTCGAGTTGCCTTTTTGTGCCCTCGCTTATCCGGCATGTCTGCTACAGGTCCCGATTTTGTCACGCAAAGCCTGTCTTATTCCAGAATTGGGAGGTGTTGAACACACCGGACCAAACACGGAGCGTCGAGCTGATTTCAATGTCCAGACACTTGCCATTGCACGAAACTGCAAGGCGTCGTTGCGAACAGACGGCAAGTTCATCGTGTTGACGGGCCGGACTGAAGGTCCCTCGCTCGACGAGACTGTTCTCGGCGGGCAGGCATTCCGCCAAGCTGCCGCCGTTCGCAGAGATGCACACCGCGATTTGCCAAGATTGTGCCAACCTGCGCCCTTTCGCGCGACTGTGCCAAGGCCCAACGGATCGGTTACTACCGCGGCGTTCTCTGTCCGCCCGCACATTCACTCGCCGAGCAGTTCACGAATCCCTGCATCGAGCGCTGCGGCAAAACCGGCGTCGTTGCCTGGATTGGCGGCGCAATGACCCCAGGGCGAATTATAGGGCCGGAACTTGGCGTTCGACATGTGCTGCGCCTCGATCTCGTTGTCTTCGGGAGGAAAGTAGAGATCCTGCGAGCATGGCATCAAAATGGCGCGCGCCCTAATCGCCCCGAGGGCGGCCTCGAAGTCGCCGTTATACAGCGGTCCGACCGAAATGTCTCCAGCCTGCCAGGTTGCCAGCTTTGCCAGGAGATCGTTGGCATCCCAGCCCTCGACATGATCAATTTCCCAATCGACCAGAAGATCTTCGACAGTCTCGAACCCCAGCTTGCGATAAAGGCCTTCACGATAGAACGCCTGCGAGAATGCCCAGCCAGCATATACGCGGCCAAAGGCCTTCAATCCGGCAACCGGTGCACTGTCGTAGTCGCCTCCATTCCAGGCCTGATCGGCGCAAAGCGCCGCCTTGACTCCTTCGAGGAAAACGAAGTTGTGCGGCGACGTCTTGGCAGAAGCGCAGAACGGCAGGATCGCCTCGACCATGTCCGGGTATTGCGCCGCCCACTGGTAGGATTGGCATCCTGCCATCGACCATCCTGTTACAAGGGCAATCTTCTCAATTCCGAGTTGGTCATGAATCAGTCGGTGCTGCGCGGCAATGTTGTCCCACATCTGCACCAGCGGAAAACGCGGCCCGTCCTGTGGAGCGGGCGTGTTCGAAGGCGACGACGAACGGCCGTTGCCGAACAGGTTCGGGCTGACGATGAAATGGCGTGCAGGGTCAATGGCGCGCCCAGTTCCAAAAAAGCCTTCATTGCGGGTGTCGGTTCCCGTGTAGAAGGTCGGCAAGACAATCAGGTTGTCACGCGCGGGCGAGAGCGTGCCGTGGCACCGGTAGGCAAGCTTGGCATCCTTCAGGACTTCGCCAGACAGAAGCGGAAAGTCCCCAAGTTCTAGAATCTGGTAGTCTGGCACGACCGCCCTCCTCCACTTGGGCTGATTTCCTGCATCCGGACTGCGCAAGGCGACCCGACTGCCGGGGCGTCAATAGAGCCGCAGGTATTCCTGGACTTCCCAGTCAGTGACCGACTGGTGATAGCGTTCCCATTCATCAGCCTTGTATTCGAGGTAGGACTTGAGCATGACCTTGCCCAAGACGTGTTCGGCCATCTTGTCTTGGCTCAGTGCCTCCATTGCATGGAACAGGGTGCGCGGCAGGCGGCGGATTCCCAGTTCGGCCAACTCGGTCTCGGTTTTCGCGTAGAGGTCGAAGTCGGTCGGATTGCCGGGATCGATCTTGTTCTCGATCCCTTGCACCATGCAGGCCAGGTGCATCGCCATCCCAAGATAGACATTCATTGTCATGTCGCAGGCGCGGTTCTCAATGCAGTATCGGTTTTGCGGAAGCCTAAGCTGTGCCGAGCGGTTGTTGAAACCGTAGGCGATGTTGGTCGGGGCCCAGGTCACGGTTCCGCCTTCGAATCCGCCGACACGAGGGACGAGGCCGTTATAGGAATTCACTGTCGGGCACGTGATTGCGGTGATCGCCTCTGCATGCTGCAACACCCCGCCGACGGCCCAGCGACTTTCGTCGCTCCAATCGCCATCCACGGTCTTGAAAATGTTCTCGCCCGGCCGGCTCTCATGACTGATCGACACGTTGATGTGCGCGCCCGACCGCCAATCGCCAAGGGTGGGCTTCGGCATGAACGTCACGAACAGGCCATGTGTCTTGGCCACCTCCTTGAGCAGGATGCGCAGAAACACAAAGCGGTCAGACATTTCCAGCATGTTGGTATAGTGAAAATCCAGTTCGAACTGCGAATAGCCACCCTCGCAGACAACGTCATGCAGTTTCCAGCCGAGCCCTTCGATGTAATCGATCATGTCCTTGAGGAAAGGCATTGAATCGATCGAGTATTCGATGTCATAGCCAAATGCTTGGCGACGCGGGCGCACACCGTCTGCAGGGTCGTCGTCAAAGGCCTTGACCGGCAGGCCGTTCTCGTCATGCTTCATGACGATGAACTCCGGCTCTACCCCAGCGTAAAAGCGATAACCCTTCAAGGCCGCTTCTTGCATCATGCGTCTCAGCGCCTGTCGGGGGCAGACATTGTAGGGTGCATCCTCCCAGTAGAGATCGGAAATGATGATCGCCATCGATCTGTCCCAAGGACAGATGTAAACGGCGTCGAGGTCCGGAACCACCACCTGATCGCTGTCGGCAGGAGTAAGTTCGGGCACGTATGAGACAGAATGCACGGCAAATTGAGGTCCCTTGCCCAGGCACAACGCCTCTAATTCTCGCAACGGCACCGGTTTCGTCTTGGGGATGCCGTGCATGTCGATCCAGGCGCCCATTACGTACTTTACGCCTGCGTCTTCCAGCCGCTTCCTGACTTCGGGAATTCTTGGCCGGTTCCGCTCTACCGCGTCTTCAAAACTCTCGTAGTAAATCTTGTCGTTCATCTTCGCCTCTGGCATTTGAATTCTCCTGTGCATGTTTCGCCGCACACACCGTCAAGTTCGGTTCGCGGCAGCGTTGGAATGTGGACGGTTCCGCACCGCCGTTTGTCAAAATCCGGCCATGTGATCTGCTCTGCCCGGTTTCGCAATTTCCGGTGTCTCCGCAAGGTCTAGGAACATCAAAGTGGACGTCCTGCATCCAGGTCATGCTCAAAAAGTGTTCCCGGTCGCGGTGCCTGACGGAATTGAGGAGGATGCCGATCCCGTCCGCCGTGTAAGGAGTGCAACTGAGTGACCCGGCCGTTCCCGCGAATGCGGGTAACGTCGTCGAATGCGCAAGCGCAGCTCGTGCCACCGCGATCCCGGCAACCATTGCCTTCCTGGAATTCAACGGACCCGCCGCTGGCCAAAATCCGGGAAGTGACGTCGTTGACGGTCGTGATGGCGCCACACATCGCCTTGCCGATCGGCCATGCCACGCGATTCCTGACGCAGGTGTCGCCCAATTCCGGCACCCCGCTGAGCTCACCGACCATGCCCGGACCAAGCTGCTTCCTCCAGTCGTGCATGGGTCAGGACCCTTCCTCGCCAAGGTGCTTCAGGATGGACTCGTTGAGTTCGACCTTGTAGCCGTCCGGATCCTCGCAAAATGCGATCACGCGCGTGCCGCCCTTCATCGGTCCGGGCGGACGGGTAATGTTGACACCAGCCGCCGCCAGCTCCTCGCACGCCTTGTAAACGTCCGGGGTCTCGATGCAGATGTGGCCCCAGCCATTGCCCTTTTCGTATGGCTCCTCCTGCTCCCAGTTCGCTGTCAGTTCCAGAGTCGGGAACTCCGCCTCAGGGCCGTAGCCAATGAATGTGTTGGTGAACTTGCCCTCGGGATAGTCGGTGCGGCGCAAGACCGTCATGCCCAGAATGCCGCAATAGAATTGCAAGGACTTGTCCATGTCCATCACGCGCATCATCGTATGCGCCAAGCGGAAACCGCTTGAAATGTCGGAGATTTCTGTCATATGGAGTTTCCTTTGGTCAGTTGTTGCGAGGGCCGATTAGGTCACGAGCCACGAGAGACTGAAAGGCGTGAACGCTGTCTTCCCAGACCGGAGACAGGAGACCCCCGGCGTCGGATACCTGTGATGCACGGCCCGCCTGCAATCGTTCGACCATTTCATGGTCTTCCTTGTGAACATCCCACCAGAGCCTCTTCAGGTCCTTGACCTCGTTTGCGCTCAACCGCTTGCCACCTGTCGTGTACAGCCCGCGCTTCTGCTTCATTGTGCCCGGGCCAGTCGGGATGTTGAGATACACGCCCAACTGGTCCGGAAAGTACCGGCCGAGGATGAAATTCGGATAGAGCGCCAGGTAGCGCGAGCTGACGGCCAGACTGCCTGAAGTGCCGACCTCTTCGTCCAGATCTACGGCACTGCCCATGCAGTTGCCGTCAATGATAGTGTAGTGATCGGACAAGGGCTGGCTGGTGGTCGAGCTGTGAACAAACTGCACGTGATAGGGTTCGATGAAGTTCTCCATGATGAACTTCCAGTTCGTCGAGATCTCGCCGAAATCCAATGTGCCGATGCAATCGACATTCTCCCAGTAGACCTCTCCAAGCCGCTTGATCAGCGACTCGGCATAGTCCTCGAAGTGTGCCGCCTCGCCGCTGACATTGACGAAGATCCAGTCCTGCCAGACATGGGTTCGCACGGGAACCAGACCGCTGCGTGACTTGTCGAATCCCTTGGCTTCATGCTGCCCGGTGCCACCAAAGTGCGGCGAGGCCCTCAGTGTTCCATTCAGATCGTATGCCCAGGCATGGTAGGGACAGCGGATGAGCTTTCCGACATTTCCCGGCTTGTCGACCAGTGTCAGGCACCGGTGGCGGCAGACATTGTGGAATGCCTTGATCTCACCCCCGCCATTGCGGACCATGAGGAGCGGCTGGCCCGCCACGGTTACAGGCACGACATCACCGGCTTGCTTCAACTCATGAGCAAATCCTATGCAGACCCAGTTCCGGGCAAACACGGATTGGCACTCGGCGTTCCAGAATTCTTCGTCCCTGTAGGCTGCCGCCGGCAGTCCGCGCCTAGGTTCGGTTTCCTCGAGGAAGGGCTGCAGCAGGGTTTGCATGTCGCTTGTCATTCTTCTGACCGTCTGTGTGCTTCCGGTTCGACCTCTAACTGATCTCCAATCAGCATCGCGTGTGTTGCTTGTCGGCAGTGAACTTCCAGATAGATGCACTGTCCAGAATTTTTTGTCTTTTTCGCAAGAAAATCTCACGAAATCGTAGAATTTTGGTGAGTTTCTTATCTTATTTTGAATATTTCGAAGATGCGCTTCCGTTTAGAGTGCTTCAATCCATGTCGTTAGCGCCATGATTCGCCCTGACTGCCACTAACCGAAGTAACAATTTTTGGTCGGGGTTCGCACCCGCCAGGAAAGCGCTCCTTTCCACGGCGCACTGAATCATGCGGACTAAAATCCTCCCTTTCCTGGGAACCAGTCGGTTCCTGCCAACGGCACCTGGGCCATCGCTGCAGCTTCCATGGTCAGGGCACAGAGGTCCTCGGCCTCAAAGTTGCGCAGGTGATTGTGGCCACAGGCCCGCGCTATCGTTTGCGCCTCGAGCGTCATGACCTTGAGATAGTTGCGAAGCCGCCGCCCTGCCTCCACCGGGTCCAGCCTGGCGGCCAAGTCGGGGTCCTGGGTAGTGATGCCCGCCGGATCCCGTCCTTCATGCCAGTCGTCATAGGCGCCCGAGGTGGAACCAAGCTTCTGGTATTCGGCTTCCCACTTGGGGTCATTGTCCCCCATTGCGATGAGCGCAGCCGTGCCGATGGCGACTGCATCCGCACCGAGTGCAAGCGCCTTTGCCACATCTGCCCCGCTACGGATTCCGCCCGATACCACCAACTGCACTTCGCGATGCACGTCCAGGTCCTGAAGTGCGTGCACGGCCGGACGGATGCAAGCCAGCGTGGGCAAACCCACATGTTCGATAAACACGTCCTGCGTGGCCGCAGTGCCGCCCTGCATGCCGTCCATGACCACCACGTCGGCTCCAGCCTTCACCGCCAAGGCAGTGTCATAATAGGGTCGCGTCGCGCCTACCTTTACGTAGATCGGAACCCGCCAGTCCGTGATCTCGCGCAGTTCAAGAATCTTGATCTCGAGGTCGTCCGGCCCCGTCCAGTCGGGGTGGCGGCATGCCGAGCGCTGATCGATCCCCTTGGGCAGCGTTCGCATCTCTGCCACGCGGTCGGAGATCTTCTGGCCCAGCAGCATTCCGCCCCCGCCGGGCTTGGCGCCCTGCCCTACGACGACCTCGATGGCATCTGCCTGGCGCAAATCGTTGGGGTTCATGCCGTAGCGCGAAGGCAGGTACTGGTAGACCAGCATGGACGAATGCCGTCGCTCCTCGGGCGTCATGCCGCCATCGCCCGTTGTGGTTGACGTGCCTGCAGCCGATGCGCCGCGTCCAAGGGCCTCCTTTGCCGGCCCTGACAGCGCGCCGAAACTCATGCCTGCGATGGTGATCGGGATATCCAGTTCGATCGGGTTACTCGCAAAGCGGGTGCCCAGCGTCACCGAGGTGTCGCAGCGCTCGCGATACCCTTCGAGCGGATACCGTGACACAGAGGCACCAAGAAACAGAAGGTCGTCGAAATTCGGCACGCGGCGCTTGGCTCCGCCGCCGCGGATGTCGTAAATTCCCGTTGCGGCGGCGCGGCGGATTTCGGCATTGACTTCATTGGTGAATGTCGCCGACTGGATCGGCAGGGTGCGCGGAATCGCGGTCTCAGTGTCTTTCATACCCAACTCCCTAGTAGTCAGCGACGTTGTCGATATCGAAATTGTAGAGCTTGCGGGCCGAGCCGTAGCGCCGGAACTCCTCCGGCCTGGCATGCAGGTCCGCCCGTTCAAGCAAGTCCTTGAGGATGCCAACATGCTCAGGCAGCACTTCCTTTTCCACGCAGTCCGCGCCAAGGCTCTTGACCGAACCACGCACAAACAGCCGCGCCTCGTAGATCGAGTCGCCGAGCGCGTCACCCGCATCGCCGCATACGACGAGATTCCCGGCCTGCGCCATGAAGGCCGACATGTGCCCGACATTGCCGTGCACCACGATGTCGATTCCCTTCATTGATATGCCGCAGCGCGAGGAGGCGTTGCCCTTGATGACCAACAGCCCGCCGTGACCCGTTGCGCCCGCATACTGGCTGGCATCGCCCTCGACCACGACGGAACCCGACATCATGTTTTCTGCGACACCGGGACCTACCGAGCCTTCGACCCTGATGGCCGCCCCCTGGTTCATCCCTGCACAATAGTACCCGGTCGAGCCCTTGATGGTGACTTCGAGCGGCGCATCCAACCCCACGGCAATCGCATGGCTGCCCCGTGGGTTCACAACTTCCCAGCTAACCTGGTTGGTTTCCTCGTGCTGCGCATGCAGAATGGAATTCAGCCCTCGAAGTCCCTTTTCGGTGAGATCATATGTCTGCATCTCAATGACTCCAGAAGTAGACGGTCGCGGGTTCAGGCTCCCATACGCTTGCATCTTCAATTCCCGGAAGGCTCACCAGCGCCCGGTATTCGCTTCCAAAGGCCACGTACTGGCTTGTTTCGCCCATCACCGCCGGTTTGCAGGCGATGGGATCGCGCAACACGCCAAAGCCATCCCTTGTGCCGACGACAAAGGTGAAGAACCCGTCGAGATCCTCCAGAGAACTGTCCAGCGCCTCGCCAAGTGTTGCGCCATTCTGCATCTTCCAGGTCAGGTAAGCAGCTCCGACCTCGGTATCATTCATTGACTCGATCCGAACGCCCTTGCGCATGAGCTTGCGGCGCAGGTCGTTGTGGTTCGAGAGTGAACCGTTGTGCACCAAGCACTGATCCGCCCCTGTGGAATACGGGTGCGCCCCTTCCGTCGTCACCGCGGATTCCGTGGCCATTCGGGTATGTCCGATGCCATGCGTGCCTTCCATCCGGGACAGATTGAAACGGTCGGCAACGTCCTTGGGCAGCCCCACCTCCTTGTAGATCTCGATGACTTCACCGTCGGACATCACCCGTATGCCTGGACGCAATTCGCGAACCGCTTTCCGTGCGGCATGGACCTTGTCTGCAGCCAGTTCCAGCACAGCGTGTGTGTCGACGCGGCGAATGCCGACCTCCTCGCCTATGGCCTGTCCCAGTTCCGTTGCCAGGTCGTCAAGATCCTGATCAGGTCGGTCCGACTGCACAGTCAGTTTCGACTTGCCGCGTTCGCCCCTGCCATAGATCGCAATGCCTGCACTGTCCGGTCCCCGATCCGACATGGTTATCAGCATCTCTGTCAGCATTTCGCCTAATTTCGGCTCGAGCTCCTTGTCCTTTAGGAACAGCCCCACAATCCCGCACATGGATCGAATCCCTTCTTGGCCCAACGGATGAGAGTCTAGCGAATCCCGCATCAAGACACTACCCGTGAGAAACTTTTTTTCTCAATACGAACTTTTGGTGAGTGAAACAGGTGCGGTGCACCGAAATCTCAAGTCAAGGCCAGCTTCGTGGAACTTGCGAGATCAGCGGGATTGCCGATACGAAATCACGGACAGGTACCTTGCCGGCAGCTTGACCAGGACCTCGGGACCGTGCGGCGCGTCCGCGTCAAAAAACAGGGTATCTCCGGGCTTCAGGGAGAAGATCCTGTCACCGTGGCGATAGTCGACTTCGCCTTCCAGCATGTACAGCATCTCGATTCCGTCGTGCTGGAAAGTCGGGAACACGTCCGACTGTTCAGCCAACGTGATCAGGTAAGGCTCGACCACAACCCCGCTGGTGTTGTTTCCGAGATGCCCGAGCAAGTTGTACTGGTGCCCGGCCCGGGTTCCCGCCCTTTGGGTCTCAACCCCGCTGCCGGATCGAGTCAGGACGGCTTCCCGAGTGTCGTCGAAGCCCGTGAACAACGAGCTGAGAGGAACATTCAGCACGCTTGCGAGGCTTTGCAGAGTGGTGAGTGACGGGGAGATCCTGCCGTTCTCGATCTTTGACAGCATTCCCGCTGACAGACCTGTCGAGGACGCCAGATCAGATACGGTCATTCCCCTCTGATGACGAATTGCGCGCACTTCGCGCCCGATGGCTCGCTCGAGATTCCTGTCGACTCCTTGCCGAACCTTGTGCGGGTCCTGTGACAGTTCAGGTTGTCTCACTGCGCACTCGCTCGTCTGTTGGACGTTTGCCACTTGTCCGACAACACGCGGTTTGGAGCAACCCTCATCTGATAAGAGGGGCGGGCGACGGCAACTCCGGAATGTCGCCATGAACTTTCGAAGGAACCTGATATCACATCCTGCATCTTCAAACGCTCAGGTCGACGTGCCCAGCCTGTTCGTGGGAGCGGCCTTGCACTGGCCATCTTTTCCAGGCGCCTCCTTTGCGTTGCTCAGGACTGCCTGATTTTCTGGACAATGTGATCCATTTGGCGCCAATGATCCCTTCCGAGGTCAGGACAACCGTACTTGCAGCGCCCCGGAATCCTCGAAACCAGACTCAGGAAGTACAGAAAATTGGCTCACGTTGGCCAGCCTGATCGGCGCAGCACGCCTGAATGCGGATCTGCTCCCGACACCCTCCCCTAGAAGTTCAGGGAGACGTCGCGATGAGCGGCATTGCAACCGGAGATGTGCAAAGCCTGATCGCGGCTTAGGCGCTCCTGCTGCCGCGAGCCCACCGTGTCTGAGATGGCCTCAAGATACGCCCGAACGCCAGTTGACAGTTCTCCTGCCGCGGCGCGACGCCAATCGATCTGGGCCTCAAACGCCGCCACGGCGCCCGCCCAGTCCTCCGCAGCCTTTTCGCGATCCTCTCGACCCTCGCGCAGCGACCGGCGCACCTTCGACAGAGCGGAACGAATTTCGTCGGCACCTGCCAGCGCCCCGAACGCGCTGCCGAGCGCCTTGGCGGTCTCTTCCGCGACGGCCCTGTCGCCAGTCGCCACAAGACTCTGAATGCCGCGCAAGTCGCTTTCCAGCGCAAAGAAGGCATCGTTGGCGTTCACGATGGCGAGGAAGTCGCGTACTGGTCCGACCGAGCCGTCCGCGGCCCGGCGATAGGCCGCCCGTGCCTTGTCCTCGGCCCGAACCAGGGAGCTGAACTGGGTGTAGACTTCGTCCCAGCCCTCCGGCAAAGTCGCGGCGAGTTCCGCACGCTCGGTCTCCGTTTCCGCGACTCTCTCTTCCAGCCGCACCTTGCGGTCGGCCTCGTCCTCGGATGTCAGGAAGCTTGCCTGTTTGGTCAGTTCCTTGATCTCGTGATCAAGGTCGCGGATCTGCTTTTCGATGAATCTCACCCGCCGATGCTGCGGGCGATATCCGCCCGTGGCAGCGACCACCTCGTCATGGGCGACCCAGGCACTGTCAAGATGGCCAATGGCGACTTCCGCACTGTCAAATGCACCCGCCAGATCGTTGCGCACGCCGCGCGGCAGGAACGACAGATCAAGCCCGCGTGCCGTCTCGATGGACGCCAGGACAACCTCACGACTTTCGCCCAGCCGCGCATGGACATAGCCTTCGAGGCAATGCTGCAGCTTCGGGTTTCTAGGCGGCGGAGCCGTTTCGCCCAGAAGCGAAACGCGGTTCGGCAGATAGTTCACGAGTTGCGGATAGTAGCCGACGATTCCAAGCGCAATCAGTTGCAGGCAGATGAAGGCCACGACCCCTTTGTAGATCTGGACAGTCTTCACGTACGACGGCGCGACACCTCTCAGGTAGAACAGCGCAAATCCGAATGGAGGCGTCAGGAACGAGGTCTGGATGTTCAACCCGATCATCACGCCAAGCCAGACCGCCGTGATGTTGGCCGTGGGGTCCGCCAGCAGGATCGGGGCCACGATGGGCACGACGACTACCGCGATCTCGATGAAGTCAAGGAAGAATCCGAGCACGAAAATCACGGCCATGACGATGACAAACTGCGTCCAGAACCCGCCCGGCAGAGAGTTCAGAAAGTCCTTCACCAGTTCCTCTCCGCCAAACGCGCGGAATGCCGCAGTCAGCATGGCTGCGCCGAGCAGGATGATGAACACGAGCGACGTGGTCTTGGCGGTCTCTATCATCACGTCGCGCAGCGTGTTCTCGATCCGAAGGGCGCGGACTCCCGACCAGACCAAGGCGATCATCACAAGCGTGACGCCGATGCCCCCAAGCCAGACGCCTGTCATGTCTCCGCCCGTGACGATCACTGCCTTGACGTTCGTGTCGTAAGTCGAAAGGGCAAACGCGATCACGGCAAGCCCGATGATTGCAAGAAGTGCAGGCGCGAACGTGCGGCGGTTCTGCTCCACAAGCCGGTAGCCGGCCATGATCAACGCGCCGGCTGCGCCGATGGCGCCCGCCTGGTTGACAGTCGCAATGCCTGAAAGGATCGAGCCCAGAACAAGAAAGATCAGGGCCAGCGGCGGAACAAGCGTCAGCAGCACATTGCCCCAGAATTTCGCATCGCGCGCGCCGTCGTAAGGAACGGCCGGCGCCAGCTTCGGCCGGATCAAGGCGAGCCCGAGGATGAAGATCATGTACAGCAGCACAAGCACGATGCCCGGCACGAAGGCCCCAAGGAACATCTCGCCCGCGCTCGTGGATGCCACGTCAAAGACCGTGGGCATGGTCAATTCCCCAGTTGAGTCCTTGTGCAGCGCCTTTCGCGCTGTCGACGCCTGGTCCGAAGCGCTGGCCAGCTGGTCAGCCAGAATGATGAGGACAATGGACGGCGGGATGATCTGTCCGAGCGTGCCTGACGCCGCGATTGTTCCCGTTGCAAGCGGCTGGGAGTAGTTGTTGCGCAGCATCGCCGGCAGGGAGATGAGTCCCATTGCAACGACGGTTGCACCTACGATCCCCGTCGTGGCCGCGAGCAACGCGCCCACGAAGACCACCGATATGCCAAGCCCTCCCGGCACCGGCCCGAAGAGGCGCGCCATGGTCACAAGCAGGTCTTCGGCGATCTTCGACCGCTGCAGCATGATACCCATGAAAATGAAGAGCGGAATCGCAATCAGTGTGTCCCGCTCGACCTCCCAATAGACGCCCCTTAAGTTCGTCACCCCGGCCGTAAGCCACTGCGACGGCCCGCCGGAGTGAAAGAACGCGTCCATGTTGTCGGCAAAAAAGTAGCCAGAGGCGGCTGCGGCAACGATCGAAATGATCGCTGCGCCCGGCAGTGCGAAGGCAACGGGAAAGCCGGAACCCAAGGCAGCAGCCATGACGAAGATCAGCACGGCGAGAAAGAACAGTTCCATCAGCGTTGATCCTCAGTGAGCGACCGGTTCGACATCGCGGTGACCTGGCTCGTCACGCATGTCGGCCACAGCCTCGAACAGGTAACTCACGAACTGTATCAGCATGGTGATGGCGAATATCCCGAGAAACGCGGCCATCTGGTACTTGGTGTACATGCCCGCCGTGCCAGTCTGGCTGACTTCGAAGTTCCTGACCGGCGAATTGATGATGGCATTGGCCGATCCCATGCCGACAAGGATGATGACCCAGGAAGTCGACATGCCCATCAGGATCGCACCCACGGCGTTCACCCTTCCTTTCCGGCGAACGTCGAAGCCCGCATAGAGCACGTCGACGCGCACATGTCCCTCGTCGAGGAGCGTGTAGGCTGAGGAAAAGAGGAACAGGGCCGCATACCAGTAGCGGACGAGATCACCCATGAGCGCCTGTTCGTAGGAGAAGACGAATCGGGAGAAAACGATCAGCAGTTCCGCAATCACGATCAGCAGCGCCAGCCAAATGAAGCCCAGCGAGCGCGAGAATGCCGCCACGACGAACCCGAGGACCGCCAAGGGAAAATGAATCCACGGGCCGATGAAATGAGATCGTATCAGATCTTGTGCGAGCTTCTCGCCGAAGAGGTGCGGCAGCAGTCCCTCAACCCTGATAAAGGCGATCGTGGCATCTGCTATCCCGGTGAAAAGCACCGCGAAATAGCAACCGCGGATGAGGTAGGCGTTGAAGTCGCTGATCGCCCTCGCATCATACCGCAACGCACGATCTGGCGTGCGCAACACCCAGAAAACCGCGACGGCGGCGAAGATTGCGTAGATCGCGACCAGCAGCCACGCACGCCCATCACCGCCAAATGCCTGCGTTGGCTTTGGAAAGCCCCAACCCACGATAAGCACGTTGTTGATCATGAAGGCGGCAAGCACGGCAAGCATCGCCCACCCAAACACGCGCGTCACAGGTGCAGGCGTGCCGTGACGAGGCAGAATGTCTGGATCTGACGCGGTGCTCATCAGCCACCCTCCGACTGTCCCGTACCGTGGCGCTAATTGGAATTCACGCTGCCGAACGCGCTTCCATGGAAAAAGCAGGAGCCGACGTTCCGCCAGCTCCTGCCTTGGTTATCAACCAGTTCCGTTCAAGACCTCAGGTCAGGCCAAGTACACGGTTGCGCTGGTTGGAGAACTCGATCTCTGCCACTGCCTGCCAAGCACCTATTTCCCTAAGCGCTGCCTGGAAGGCGTCATCAATCTCGGCCGCAAGCGCGGAATGATCTCGGGTCTCGGCGAACACTTCTTCGGCGGCGCCGCCGAAGGCGTCCCAGACATCGTCGTTGAACGCGCGAACCTGAACACCGTGATCGTTCACGAGGCGTGCGAGGTACTCTCCGTTGTTGGCCCAGGTTTCCTCAGGCTGAGCAGCATGCTCTTCCAAGCAAGCCGCCGTGATTAGCGCCCGCTCCCAGTCGCTCAGCCCGCCCCACCAGGAAGCATTCATGCCGAATGCCAAACAGGCACCCGGTTCATGCATTCCGGTGGTGTAGTAGTACTGGGCGGCCTCGTAGAACTTCATGAAGTAGTCGTTGTAGGGGCCGACCCATTCGGTGGCGTCCACAGCGCCCGACACGAGGTTCTCGTAGATCTGGCCGCCAGGCAGCGAGACCGTAGAAACGCCAAGCTTCGACATCACGGTTCCGCCGAGGCCAGGGATACGCATCTTCAGGCCCTGAAGGTCGTCCGGGCTGTTGATCTCCTTGTTGAACCAACCGCCGGCCTGAGCACCGGTCGACCCGCATGCGACGGCCTTAAGTCCAAATTCACCGGAGATCTTGTCCCAGAGTTCCTGCCCGCCTCTGAACTTGATCCAGGCGTTCCATTCCGAGGTCGTCATTCCGAACGGAACTGCAGTGAAATAGGCGAAGCCCGGATGTTTCCCGATCCAGTAGTAGTCGGCAGCAATGTAGGCTTGAGAGTTGCCCGAGGACACTTCGTCGAACACATCGAACGCTCCAACGCGCTCGCCTGCCGCAAAGTACTCGGTCTGGATGGCTCCCTGGCTCAGTTCGGTAATGCGTGCAGCTAGGCGCTGGGCGCTCAGTCCAAGACCGGGAAAGTCCCTTGGCCAGGTCGAAACGATGGTGAGGGTGGTTGCGCCTTGCGCGTTCACCATTGGCGCGGCAAGCGCGGCACCTGCCGTGCCGAGTGCCGCGGATTTCAGAAACTTGCGACGTTGCATTGTGTGTCTTTCCTTCTGCTGGGTCGTCATAAAGTTGTCAGGACAGGAATGCCTGTCCATGCAGGACGAGAAAGTAAAGATAAAGCGAAGAGATGCAACCATTTCCTTTGCTGCACTCTTGAAACGACGGCCCACGACTCGAAGCCTGGCAGTGGCTCTCGGAGCAAGGGAGACGCCTGTCGCCCGCCTTCACGGCGCTCATCAGGATTCAAACTTCCCGGCGAAGAAATCCACCTGTTCCGGCACGAGGGTGTCGCCCCGACCCATTGAGATCGCCTCTTCGAGCGCCTGCATCGCGCCTTCGGCCATGATCGACTTCACGCCCGCATCCTCGGCCATCTGCCTGTAGTAGCCGACATCCTTTGCAGCGTTTCGGACCGAAAACGCCAGCAGGTCCGGATTGCCGTCGACCGCATACGCCTTGATGAAGTCCATCATGGCCGACCCCACGGGTCCCGCGGACATCACGTCATAGACCGCCTGACGATCAACTCCCGTCCTGTCGGCCATGGCGAATGCCTCCGCAAAGGCATTGGACATGCATTGCGCACAGAAGTTGTTGATGAGCTTGATGACGTGGCCAGTTCCAGACGCACCAAGGTGAAAGACGTTTTCGCCCAGATCATCCAGCACCGGCCTGACCCGGTCGAACGCGGCTCTGTCGCCCGCGCCCATGATGTTCAGAAGACCGTCCCTGGCATGCGTTGGCGTACGCCCGAGCGGTGCGTCCAGATACGCTCCGCCAGCAGAGGCCACCTCTTCCGCCAACTTGCGGGTGGACCCGGGAAGAGATGTGCCGAAATCGATCACGACCGCTCCCTCTCGGAGGCCGGCGATCACGCCCTGCGACCCGCGCATGCGGCTTTCGACTTGCGCGGACGTGGCAACGCAAAGCATGACGATATCGCTGGCTTCCGCGACTTCCCTTGCGGTGCCGACTTCCATCGCGCCACGCGCGACCGCCGCATCCACGTTTTCGCGTGACCGGTTGGCAATGACAGTCAATGAATGGCCTTGGGACTGAAGGCGCTCAACCATGGCGGATCCCAT
The DNA here is from genome assembly GCA_022826205.1 of Silicimonas sp. Lineage (GTDB taxonomy): Bacteria > Pseudomonadota > Alphaproteobacteria > Rhodobacterales > Rhodobacteraceae > JAJEFO01. The sequence goes on from JAJDVJ010000185.1 coordinate 100,460, forward strand.
AAGGCCGAGGCCTATGAAACCGATTGCGGGCTTGGTCATGTCCATTCACTCCCTGTCACAAAATCGAGGAATGCGCTCGATCGAGCCATTCCGAAGACGCCCGGTAGCTGCAGCTTCGGACCCGAAATTGCAAGGCGTCCGAATTCTCGCAGCTGCCCGCGGAATATGCAGATCAGTTCATCAATGCACGCCTGCCATTGACAGCGCCTCAAACGCTTCGTTGCCGCATGGCGACGTCCATCCCAAATGGGAAAGTCACCTGTGCGGTCCTGTATGCCTGCCCAATGCTGAACTGCCGTTCGTCGCCAGTCCTGAAACCGGTTCCCTCGCCACCCTGAACATCGCTTGGCGCCCTGACTTGCAAGGCAGGACTTCTGCCGCTGGCCCTGATGTCACTTCAGGCTGCGATGCGGACCATCAGTTGTCGATAGCTGTGGATCACGCTGATCTTCCCCGGAACGGGCTCTCCGATAAGTTCGAAGCGTTCAATGCGATCGGCCAGTGCATTGAACAGGCAGTTCATTTCAAGACGGGCGAGGTGCATGCCAAGGCATGCATGCGTACCGTGTCCAAATCCGACGTGGCCACGCGTATTCCGTTCGATGTCAAAGACGTCCGGATCCTCGAACTTTGACGGGTCGCGGTTGGCGGCACCAAACATCATCATGGTCCGGCTCCCTTTCGGCAACGTCGTTCCGCCAACCTCGACGTCTTCTTCGACAAGTCGCGACAGAGTCTTGATCGGTGTATTGAGCCGAACGATTTCCTCGATGGCGTTACGCACAAGCGACCTTTCCTGTCGAAGCTTGTCCCATTGGTCCGGGTATCGGGCAAACAGCATCACGCCGTACCCGATGGCCGAAATTGTCGTGTCGAGGCTGGGCGCTATGTAATCCCGCATCAGCGAAATCGCCTTCCTGTGCTCCATCCCGGCCTCGACCGCCATGCGAGTTGCACGATTGGCCCAACCGTCGGGTCTGAGACCGTTCAGCACCTCGGGATCGTCCAGAAACTTGCGCAACTCGCCCAGGTTCTTGACAGCTGCCTCCCTTCGGTCCCGCGGATCTCCCATCAGCTCAAACGTGGCCCCGGCCCATTTCAGCATGTGTTCCTTGCCATGGGCACCAAGTCCCACCAAATCACGCACGATTGCCAACGGCAGATGCGTCGCGAGATCACTGACGGCGTCAAACTCGCGCTGCACAACCACCCGGTCGGCAATGAGTTGTGCCGCTTCCTCGATCCGGGCACGCACTTCTTCCAGCGCCTTCGGCGTGAGTGGTCCGAACGTGATGGCCCGTGTCGCGTCGTGCTCCGGTGGGTCAGAATTGAGAGTGCTGCCGATGAGGAATGCGTTGACCGAGTCGTCGATCGAAACTCCCATGCCGGAGCGAAAGACCTTGTGATTGCGCAACGACGTCGTCAACGCATCATAGCCACAAATCGCATGCAATCGGTTCTTGGGCAGCCAAACGACCGGGCCCGTGGCCAACATCTGGTGGTAGGCCGAAACCGGATCCATTACACATTCATCGCTGAAGAAATCGATGTCACAGGCTGGAACCGCTGTGCCTGACTGCTTGATTGTAGACGCTGGCAAAGTGGGTCTCCGATCTTGCACATTCCGGGGGCAATTGGTCTGAACGCTACGGCCTTGTGCGTCTCCTGACAACACGAGGACAAGTATTGACGGGTCGATAATGGCGACACTATTCCCTTTGGCAATTTGGAGTTTTTGGGCGCGAAAAGGACTTGTTCGATGCTGACCCCAACCACTGGCGTGACCCACCATGACCGAACTCGTTCGACCCCCGGCCACGTGCTCCTTGCCCCGTCCGGCGGCAATCAAGTCTACCTGATCGACTATGATGGAGTGGTAGGACACCGGTGGACAGTCGGCAGCGGACTGACCTTCTGGTGCACTCTTCTTCCGAACGGAAACCTCTTCGTCAACGAGCGGTCCGAAGAGCGAGCGGGCGTCACCCTGACCGGCAGCGGCCTGATGCGTGAATACGACTGGGAGGGCAACCTGGTATGGGAGCATTGTGACCCGTACCAGCATCACGACGCGCGGCGGCTGCCGCAAGGCGGAGCCGTCTATCTGGCATTCACCGACATCGATCCTGAGGTTCAGGCATCGATCCAGGGTGGCGTTCCCGGCTCGCAAACCGACGCGGGCATCTGTGGCGAAGACATCCGTGAAGTCGATGAGGCCGGTGTCGTCGTCTGGGAGCGGCACCTAACGGAGTTCGGTGGCGATCGATTCCCGCTGCACCGCAATGCCAACCGCTGGTCCACGGGACATACGAACACGATCGTTCCGCTGGCGGACGGAAAATATCTGATCAGCTGCAAGGTCCTGAACCTCGTCTTCATCCTTGATCGGCAGTCCGACGAGATCGTCTGGCACTTTCAAGACGACGAGATGGGAGGGCAGCACGACGCGCAGATGCTCGACAACGGCAATGTCCTGGTGTTTGCCAACGGCGCCTATGCTTCCGACCTGCACCATTCCCAGGTTTGGGAAATCGATCCAGCAACCAACGACATTGTCTGGCGCTACAAGGCCAAGGACAATCCACAGAGCTTCTTTTCGCCGCATGTGGGCGGATGCCAGCGCCTTGCCAGCGGCAACACCTTGATTTGCGAGGGCGCTAAGGGGTGTGTCTTCGAGGTGACGCCCGAGGGTGATATTGCCTGGGAATACGTCTGCCCGCACTTCAATGAGGTGGACGGCATTGGCAATGTCAACTGGCTTTTCCGTGCCCGGCATTACGCGAAAGGGTCACCGGAACTTCGCGGACGGATCTAGCCTCTCAGATCCGGCCCGGCAGACCGATCTGGCGCTCTTTGCCGCAGGGCTACAGGGACAAGGCTCGGTCATTTCGGCTTCCGGCGGGGCACTTGGGTGTCCCGAGGCAATTCGTGCGGCATCTTCGTCCCGCTCTGGCGACCATTGATGACGCTTGCGACGAATGCCGGCTCCGTGCCCGAGGCCGACTTCAGCCAAGGCACGGTTCACGGAGTGGACCGCAGTCCATCACGACCCAAGTGACGCCTGTGACCGAAATCGGGCGGCGAACAAGCGCTCGTCAAACCAGCGACGGAATCCCGCTGCCAGCGCGTTTCACTACAGAAATGACACAACGCGTTCTGGATTGCCTCATGTTCAAAGTGATACTCGACTCCCGTTACTTCATCTGGGCGTTGCTGGCACTGCCCTCAATCCCCATGGTCCTTGCGCTCCTTTCCGGCCAACCCGGGGCCGAGGGTGAGCCGGTTACCGAGATGCTCCTGCATCCGACCGGAGAATTCTCTGCCCGGTTCCTGATCATCGCCATGATCCTCACGCCAATGCAGATGCTGTTTCCAGGCTCGGGCTTTTGGCGATGGATGATGAAACGGCGGCGCTACTTCGGGGTTGCTGCATTTTCCTATGCAACGTTTCACACGGCGCTTTACATCGTCGACATGGGCAGCCTGCAGGCGATCTTGGGTGAGGCACTTGCCCTTGGCATCTGGACCGGCTGGCTGGCCTTCTTTGCCTTCGTGCCGCTGGCCGTCACGTCAAACAACTGGTCGGTCCGCAGAATGGGGCCAGCCTGGAAGGTCTTGCAGCGCTTGGTCTATGTCGCCGCCGTTGGCACGCTCTTGCACTGGATATTCGTGCACAACGACCTCGGACCGGCACTGGTGCACTTTGTACCGCTGGCCGGGCTGGAAACATATCGCATCCTGAAGAATCTCAACCGCGGCCGCGTGTCGGCCGCCTGACGAAAGGGAAGGAAATGAAGACGTGTATGCTGTCCGTCGCGCTACTGGCACCGGCCATGGCCCATGCGACGGGAATGCATCAATGCGAGCATGTCGAGCAAGAAGGCTGGCTGACCGAAGCACAGCTCACCGAAAGGCTTTCTTCCGAGGGCTGGAAAGTGAACCGCATGAAACAGGACGGCGGCTGTTGGGAAGTCTACGGCAACATGCCGGACGGCAAGCGGGTCGAGGCCTATTTCCATCCAGCGACCGGAGAGGTGCAGCTCATCAACCAGCGCGGGACGATCCTTTTCCGAAAGGGAGAGTGATCTCCTGCTCTCACGGAGCACTCCGAAAGTCTGGGAGGACTCCGGGCGCTCAGTAGGTCGAACGCTTCTCTCAAACGAGTTGAGCGACGGCCTTTGCAAGAATTTGCCACGGACACGCGGACCATCAATTCCAGCGATTTGGGCAAACCGTCCAGGCGTGGATCGGCGACAAGACGCCGATCCAACCACAATTGGAACCTAGAAATGCCTTGCGTCAACTCGGATCCAGTGTTGGTCGGCATTTCCTCGGATCGCCAGGGGCAGATGCGACATGACCGTCACGACCACCGTGAGTTTCACAGAACGACATCACGAGTTTGCAAAACGGAAAGTACAGGAAGGCTCTTGCGCATCTGTAAGCTGCCTGGTTGCGCAAGGCATCGAGAGGCTCATGCAGGATGAAGGCAAGCGTGAAGCCGTTCTGGCCGGGATGGCTGACGCAATCAGGACGAGGATGCAGACGCATCGTTCCGACTTCATCGAAATGGATGAGAGCGACACAATGCTCGATGACGTCCGCAGTCGGCTGTTGAGAAGGGAATAAGGAGACATAGAGTTCTCCGCCACCCAAGCGTGGCGAATGATCTCGCCGACATTGCCTGGTTGATGGCCGACTTTGCGGGAACAGGGATCGCGCTACGGACGGTTGACGAGGTCGAGACCGTGATTCAGAAGCGTAGCGAGGTGCCACACAAGGGTTCTCTCAGAAACGAAATTGCACTCGGTCTTCGTGCCATCCCTTCAGCGGGCAAGGGCGTGGTCTGCCTCGTGGTGGACGATGAGCATCAAGTGGTCCGCATGGTGACCATCGGCTACGCGGGGTCCGATTGGACACGGGTTACGCAAAGCAGAAATTGACTGGATCAAGCATCAAAGCCACGCATGATCCCGCTCAGGCGCGAACCGTCGGACAAATGCTCGCGTGTTAGACAGCAGGCCGCGGAACCGGAATCCGGAGTTGATCGGCTGAAATTCCTCAGCGTTCGGACATAAGGGCACGATACTTCGTCCTGACGTCTCTTCGATCGCTGCAACATTGGGGCTGGTAACGCGGGGACAGACGTGATTTCGGGCCGCCAAATCTCTTTCACAACAAAACAAGGCGCCCGCAATTTCCTGCGAGCGCTCGAATTCGTTGAGACCTCGACTCGCTTTGTATCAGCGCTTGGAGAACTGGAAGCTCTTGCGCGCCTTCGCCTTGCCGTATTTCTTGCGCTCCACCACGCGGCTGTCGCGGGTCAGGAAGCCAGCGGCCTTAAGTGCCGCTCGATACCTGGGATCATAAAGCTGAAGCGCCTTTGAGATCCCGTGCTTCACGGCCCCCGCCTGCCCGGAAAGACCGCCGCCCTTGACTGTCGCCATGACGTCGAATTCGCCGTCAACGCCAGCCACCTTGAATGGCTGCCGCAGGATCATCTGCTGAACGGGACGCGCAAAATACTCGTCCATGTCCTTGCCATTGACGACCACCCTGCCCGAGCCCGGCTTGATCCAGACACGGGCCACGGCCTCCTTGCGCTTTCCAGTCGCGTACGACCGGCCGAACTCATCGCGCACGGGCACACGGGCCGGTTCCGGCTCGGCCACCCCGACCTGCAAGTTCGCAAGAACGCCTTCGGCCACTCCTGCGGTTTCCGTCGGCTCGTTTGCCACTGCGACGTCTTCGACCATCGATTCAGCTCCGGGTGTTCTTCTTGTTAAGGGACTTGACGTCGAGCACTTCCGGCTGCTGCGCGTCATGCGGGTGCTCGGTTCCGGCATAGACGCGAAGGTTTGTCATCTGCTTTCGTGACAGGCGGTTCCTGGGAAGCATGCGCTTGACGGCCTGCATCACGGCGCGCTCGGGATGCGCACCATCGAGAATCTCGCCAGTCGTCCGCGACTTGATTCCGCCAGGATAGCCTGTGTGCCAGTAATTTGGCTTCTCGCGCTTGTTGCCAGTCAGCTGAACCTTTTCCGCATTGACGACGATGACGTTGTCGCCCATGTCCATGTGCGGCGTGTACGTCACCTTGTGCTTGCCGCGCAGGCGCGTGGCAATGATAGAGGCGAGGCGCCCCAATACGACCCCTTCGGCGTCGATCAGAATCCACTTCTTATCAATCTCCGCCGGAGTTGCGGTGAACGTGCCCATGTGTCTTCCCGGTACGAGGAGTTCGTGAATGCGCGGGTTCTACGCATATTTTTGCGGCAGTCAAGGGCGGCAAAGATGTTTTTTTCCTTTGATTCCTGCGTGTCAAATGATGACCGGAAAGGGTCGGCCCACACGCTTGACGGGAGCCTTTGCCGATCCGGCCGAGGAGCGCTTCCCAGCCCTCTCCGAGCAGGCGTCGGCACTTCCGACAGTGTGTGGCACAACCCGCTTCCGACCTGTCAGCCGCGTTCGGCCCGTTCTTCAAGTTCAAGCCATTCGGCCTCTGCAGCGACCAGTTGCGCCTGCCTGTCGGCCAATGCGTCGGCTGCCTTGCGGAATTTCACCGGATCGCGGGCATAGAGTTCCGGATCTGACATGAGCTCGCTCAACTTTGCAATCTCGGCCTCAAGCCGAGCGATGATGCCGGGAAGTTCGTCCAGGCGGTGAGTTTCGGTGAAACTCAACCCCTGCGCATACGCCTGCTTTGGCTCTCGCTTCTTGTGGGAAATTCGCTCCTTCGCCAAAGGCCCACGGGTGGATGCCTGCGTCGCCGCTCGGTCCGGGCGCGCAAAGTCCAGCCAGCCACCCGCGTGAACCGTGATCCGACCCGCTCCCTCGAAGGCCAAGGTCCTGGTCGCCATCCTTTTGCACAACCTGTTGAAAGATTCGCGAACCATGCCACTTATCGTATTGACTCAGAACACTTTTCACATTTCTGGCGTCACGTTCCGCCCGAGCGCCTTCCGCTCCGTAATCGAATAGTCACCGAATCGGATCGCACC
>JAJDVJ010000115.1 GCA_022826205.1 Silicimonas sp.
CCCGCCTGAGTCGAAACGGCGGCTGGAAGCCTCCGCAATGCGCCAACGACAACCGGCCGGTGGTGAGAATCGCGCTTGCGGCATGATTCGCGAAGAACATCAAGAATACGAAAAGTGAACCATACGAGAATCGCACCCGGAGCGGCATTGGGGATTGACGTTGCAATTTCGCGGACTTAGATTCTTCATCAGGCTTTGATGTCATGCAGGACTTACAGTAAGGAGGTGTGCCATGAGAAGTGGAGACGAAATGCTGAAGCAAATTGTCGACAAGTCCGCTGTTGATTCGGACTTCAGGCAGCAGCTTCTTTCAGACCCAAAGTCCACCATCAGTGGTGAGTTGGGCATTACGATTCCGGACTCGATGACTATTGAGGTTCATGAGAGCGACATGCAAACAGTGCATCTTGCTCTGCCTCCAGATCCGAACATCACCGAAGAGCAGCTCGAAGCCATTTCCGCTGGGCTTTGCTGCTGCTGGTAGAGCCGGAGTCTTGTGACCGGCCACTAACGTTTGGAGTGGTCTGCGTCTGAAGACGTGTTTGGTATGAACGGCCCTCGCCCAGTGACCAAGGGCGAGGGTCTTGTCTGTTGTTCGAATTGCCGCGACAAGTGATCTGGCGATCGGAATAAAAAAATGTCCGAAAACAAGACGAAACCCAATGATGCGGACGTCATGGCGTTCCTGAACGCCGTAGAGCCAGACAGGCGCAGGGTTGACGCTTTGCGGCTCAACGAGATTTTCCGGGAAGTCACGGGCTTTGAGCCTGTCATGTGGGGAACCAGCATTGTTGGCTACGGATCCTATCATTACGTCTACAAGTCAGGTCGCGAAGGTGACTTCCTGGCCACGGGATTCAGTCCGCGCAAGACCAGCCTTACGGTTTACATCATGCCCGGCTACGCAGAATTCGGAGATTTCTTGAAACGACTTGGCAAGCACAAGACGGGACGGTCGTGCCTGTACATCAACAGGCTTGACGCTGTGGATGAGGACGTCTTGCGTGAACTGATCGCAGAGGGCCTGCGTGATCTTGGCACCCGTTGGGCGGTTGTACCAAGCTAAGGCAAGCGCCGGCTTCCAAGGGCGTCGCTTTCAAGAAGTGACAGGCGGGACTCTCCGGGTTGCCTGTGCACCTCGCGGAATCTCTTTCAGCCGCTTGCACCCGTCCGTCTCAAGCCGGACCCTGCAGATTCTTCTGCCTGTCGATTGTCGCCGGACCAACACAGCAGATGGCGATGAAACTCGGCCCGTTGCTGCTGCCCAGCCTCCGAAAGCCAAGTGGGCCACCGTAGAGAGGACAACGGCACCTGCTCGGTCGCCAGGATATCCGACCGTACCATCGCGGGTGGCCATCAGCGCCATGCAGACAGCATGCTAGTTGGAAACCGCCGCTGAGAGGACCAGGAATACGTAGGCCTTTGCCTCCTTGAACTGATCGTCGGCGATGACAAGCTTGATGTGGTGGATTCCACGCAGCAATATGAACTGTCCCGACTTCCCGAATAGAGTGGTCGGTTTCGATACCCAGGCGGCAAGCGCTGCGAGCTTTTCAGGCACGACAAGTTCCTCCTGGCCCAATGCACCCAAGAAGGGGTCCCAATCGGTCAGGCCATCGAGCCAATAGCGTGAGTCCTTCGTGTACCTTTGCTTGACGATGAGCGTGAGACCCAACGTCGGACCGACGCCATGTTCCGTTACGTCGACATTCACTCCGGTCCTGACAATGTTCACGCGTTCGCTGAAACGAGCAATTATGGACTCGACAGACTGGAATCGGCCCGGCCAGCCCAACTCGCGAAGATAGGATTCGAGCATCCGCCGCGACTTGAAGCCCATGACTGCCATTCGGATTGACCGTGAACGCGACGGGAAAATGCCGAATGAATCCAGGCGCGTGTCTTCCGGCTGGGCAAGGTAGACACGTTCAACATGCTTCCTCTCTGCGTCTCTCAACTCCCAGCCGACGCAAGATACGAGCGCATCAACCACTGCAACGACGTCATTGACCTGTCCGCGGGCGCCCAAGATCGGACGTTCGCCGGGTCTTAGGAACATGCCCGGCATCGACCGCTCTCTCTCCTTGGCCGAGCCGATGTCATATTCCAGCATCACCTTGCGACCAGCAATTTCGCGCAGGGGTGAGTCCTCTTCATCCATTTGTCCGAACAACTTCGTGATTGCCCGTGCGACCTCATCACTCTTGTTGCGTCGTGCGCGCTGCTTGAAGAACGCCGCCGTCGTGGTTCCGCTTGCCAGGGAAACACCAAAGTCCGCCTCAGGGCTGCGCGACTGCAACGGAAGTTCAAATCCGAACGGAAGGGCGCCCATGGTGATAGGAAGTTGCTCAGCGCATTCGAGTATGTGCCCCCATTCCGGATCTCCAATGAGACTGCGCGAAGTGCTGTTTCGAAAATGCCCGAGCAATTCACCCATGGTGGTGCCCTCTTGGGCAAGCCTGTCCTGGGTCAGCATTACCGCTTCGTCAATGTGCATGTGTTCTCCTCATGCGATTACCGGCGCTGGATTCAGGTCGGCTTCCGCAAGGCGGTGCGTGCGCAGTCCCATGCCTACGGGCACATCATACAGGCGACCGGGCGCGAATCGCGCCCAGAAATGGCGCATGCCCGGCACGATGACGCGTGCCACGGGCATGCCGACGTCAGGCCGGGTCTGGTCCAGAACAAGAAACTCCATGCCCTTGGCCTCGACGAGGCCGCGGCAGAATTCCACATCATCGCGAGCGTCGTCCGAATCGGTCATCGGATAGTCTGCAGCCTTGCGATGCGGTTCCGTTGTCGCCGGCGCCAGCCAGCCACATTCGGCAAGACTAGCGGTCCTCCACCACCAGAGAGCCAACGGATCGTCGATCACGGGCCGGCCATCAGCCCGACCGGGCCGTGGCAGCCAGCTCAGGCACTGGTTCAGTTCGCATACTGCGCGCAGGGCCGCAACACGCGGGTCAGCGTGTGTGCCGGCACCGTAGATGATGTCCTCGCTCTCCGCATTTGGCCTTCGTGATAGCGCGACGAGTGTCGGAATCCTGATGTCCGAGGTGATGTCAAGCATCCACAATTCTCTGCCGCATCGGGCGTAATAGTCCGAGGCCGCCGCAAGGTATTCGTCATCAAAACTGTCGAGGTCGACCGACGGAACCTCCAGCCGATTGTACCACCAGATGGCAAACGCGTCGCGCTCCACAAGCTCATAGAAGCCCTGCAGGATGGCCTCTTCAAGGGTGTTGCCCGCAGCGCATCCGTTGGAGTCGGCGATCAGATCCATCGGGCTTCGTTGTTCCGGCGCCATGCTGTAGAGCATTGAAGTCGGAAAATAGCGATGCCGGCATTGCGTGAGCGACCACACCGGCGTCCAGTCGATCTCTGCGTCGGGGTCAAGACGCGGAGGGACGATGTTGTAGGGATGGCCTTTGGCGTTAATGCTCTCGGCGTCATCGAGCTGCCTGTCACTGAACAGCTGCGCTTCGTTTGGGTGAATTGCCTCATCGCCCGCGAGGAATTCGGTGAGTCGCCCGCGGACGCGGATCTCGTCTCCTTGACAGATGCCGGAATAGCGCTCGATCGCCTCGCAGAGAGCGCTGACCCTGGATTGCTCGCGCGTGCTTCCCTTGCCCGCGCTCTTGCTGCGCAGACTGCGCCGAAGCGAGCTCAAGGTTCGGCTTCTCACGCCGAGATTGCTCCCGGCCCAATCGACATGCAGCCATGAATCGGTTTCGTCGGAAGTACGGGACAGCCAGGTCACAACCCCGCTTACCGGGCTCACTAGATGGCGATACTCCGCAAACGTGACTTCCGGTGCCACACTGCGAGCGCCGCCACTGCCGCGATGTGTCTTGGGACTCGCCTGCAGATTCAGAGGCGCCGGCGGTCGATCAGGACGATACAATGCTTCGTCGCCACAGGCGAAGCATTGAGGGCGACGCACGACCCGATGCTGCGAACTCGCAAACGTGCCGACATTCATCGTGACTGCGTTTTCGTGGAGCGGCGCGGACTCTTCAAGAACCAGCCACTTTATGATTTCCGCAGCGATCAGCCCAAACAGCGCATCCAGTACGGCAGGTTGGGCAGCGAACGGCTTGTACGCCTCTTCATCACCAGAAACGTTACGCAGGAAATTGTGAACTTCCTGGTGGCTGCGCAGACGGTAGGCCAGGCAATCCCAACAGGGCCCATGCCCGTCGCCACGAAAGATGGGGCCAAACATCGCCTCCATGCCACGTGGTCTTACCAGAATCCACGGCGCGCTCCTTTCAAGTTGGCGCCGGTTCACTTCTCCAAGGCTCGATGCAAGAAAATCTTCGCACACAACGGCCGTGAGCACTGGAGTGCTGTTCGTCACGCTAGCACCCTGCTCATTCAAATGCCGGGTCAGGTGTCCGTCGTCACCTTCAATCGCGACACGCGCTTCTGACAGCCGGCGTTCGGCCCAACGCGGCGAAGCACCAAGCGATGACCAGTAGGCAGCCCGGGAGCGTTCCATGCCATGATCGGCAGACACGACATAGCCTTTGGCGGAAAGCGATCCTATGGCCGCAAGAACCTCGTTGGCAGGCTGCGAGTTCTCGAGGCGCCCAACAATCTCGTCTCGACTGTGGCAACCGTTTAGCAGCGGCAGCAGGTCGCAAATCAACTCGCCATGCAGCAGCGTATTGAACTGCTCCGAAACAAGCAGCGCCTGCGCATCACCGACAATGCGCGACTGCAGGTGTGGAGCGAGCGCCGGCAGCTCGACCGAGCCCCGATCCTCCGGCGTGATTCGCGTCAGTATCCCCTTCCCGGGAATTGTGGACTCGTGCGACGACATTTCGGATTTCCGTGCCGGTTGAACCGGTAACTTCAGGCGCGCGACAACAACCTGTCGATCTCCTTGGCAGAATCTTGCGCGGTTTCGGCAACCGCCGAATTCAGCGCAGCGAAATCCTCCTGACCGCATGCGCTCGCAATGAGGGATCTTACGTTCTTCCCCGCCTCGGTCACGTCAAAGCCCTCCTCTCCGACGAGACGCATGACGCCTTGAAGAGTCCGCCACATGCCCGCGGCCTGTTCCATGTCCTCAGCGCCGGCGGCTCCAAACACCGCTGCTGCGGTCGGTGCGGGATCGTCGAGATCAAGTCCGGGCTCCGTCAACTGAAGTATCCGTGCGGCCTTCTCCACGTCTTCCAGGCCGCCACGTGCGTTGGCGAATGTTGACACGTCGGCTTCGGCAGGACCCATTCGTCGTTCACGAAGTTTCGAGATCAACGCATCGTCCTCACCCCACTTTGCCAGCATCGCACGCCGAGCTTCGCTGAACCGACGGCCTATCTGCAGATCGCCGCACTCAAAGAAGCAACGTGCCCGTACCAGTGCCGGGACCTCTCCGGGCTCCGGACTCCCGAACTGCCTTTCCAGTCCGGACTGAGGCAGTGCAAGAATGGATTTAGATCTGCGTGGAACCGGGGAGAACAACAGGCTGCCTTGCGCCAGATCGGCCAGGGCCGCCCGGAATTGCCGGCAGAGGCGCTCATGGTCGTCAGTACGTTCGCCATCATGGACAAACAGCAAGTTGAGCGCGACGCCGGGGTGCGCTTCCCTGCTTGCCAGATCGCCCAGGAATATCGCCGCAACCCCGCCCTTGCTGAGCGGCCCGCACCAATCGACGAAATCCTCAACCACCGCGGACAGCACCGTAGAGACGGATGCCTCGGCAAGGTTGGAAAGCGCAACCTGTGCCTCCGCTGGCGACAGGTTCCCGCGCACGACGTGCATTCCTATCTGGAATGCCTTGTCGTTCGACCAATTCCGCACGATTTCGGCGCTTTCCCTTGCGTCGGCCGTTGGCAGTTCCGCAATCAGGCCCTTCATTTCCTGAATGTCCATTTCATGCGTCCAGTAGACTCGCGTCAGCCCACGTCGCGCCACCGATTCGAATTCCGCGTCCGGCCCGAATCCCCTGGGCAGGTCGAGATCCGTAAATTCCCGGTCTTGCAGGTTGTCGAGAAGTTCCGCGTTGCGCTCGATGCACTTGGCGAGGCGCGGTGAAGCGCCGTAGATCTCGACGATCGCGTCGAACGCATCCGGGCGCGCGGCTGCAACAGGACTGTCATAGGCGCTCCAGTCATCAATCTCCGGATAGAAGTGCGCGCGCCACTGGTCCACCAACGGATCCATCTTCTCGAACCAGCGTTTCGGCCGCAGCACGATGTTCATCATGTCGGCGTACGTCCCAGGCAATTCCGGCGACTCATCGCGATCATGAGTCTGAAGCAGCGGGTAGTGCCGGGATGCCGTTGCATGATGATCCGCGTGTCGCTGCATGTTAAAGAACATCCAGTTGCTGAACTTCCAGTCGGCGCTCCAGGAATGGCGCGGCATGATCTTTTCCCATCGCCCGTTCGGCAGGCGAACACGACGCAGGCCGTAGTGCTGAAAGTAATTGCTGATCTTCATCGAAAAGACGCAGCTCAAACCGAGGAATGCAAAGACGAGGACGGCCCAGATTCCGCCCAGCCAGAACACCAGAACATACCAGAATGCGACGCCAAGTCCGTAGCGCCAGAACGGGTTGCTATGATGCCAGACGGGAAGCCGACGCCGTGCCAGCCGCTCCTTTGCAACCTTCCATGAGTTGGTGAGGTTGCACAGGACCTCCTTGGGAAAGTACCGCCAGAAACTCTCGCCTTTCGGAGCGGACCCCGCGTCGTAAGGTGTGCCTACAAGAGCATGATGGATGTAAACGTGCTCCGTGGCGTATTGAGGATAGGATGCCGATGAAAGCAGGAATTCACCGATCCGCCGTTCCCAAGTGGTGCGCCGGTGAATAAGTTCGTGACCAACGACAAATACTGCCTGGCCTTCCATCGTCAGGATGATCACCAGCAATGTCGCTTCCCAAACTGCGAACTGGTTGACCGCAAGGATCTGCCACATGCCGAAGATGAGCGTCGGCGGCCACAGGAATGCCCAGGTCCAGACCGGCAAGTTGTGCCAGATCAGCCGGCGCTCAGGTGTCTTCATCGGGTCCATGTTGCGACCATCCACACCCAGCGCACGATCAAGCGGACCCGCCACGCTCATGAAGAGGAGCGGAGGCAACAGCCACCAGCCCCCATAGAATGCGGCGAGCACGATCAACGGAAATATGCCCAACGGCAGATAGTGGGGAATTGCATTTAGAATTGACGGTTCGATACGCGGCCGCATGCCAGCGTTCTTTGAACCCGAGTCACCGCCTACGAGTGCATCCTGCGGCATGGTAGACCCCCTAGCGGACAGCTGTTTCACAACATGCACGGATTTCTTACCATCCGACCGAACGCCCTGCAAATCGCTCAGGGCTGCATGGTCTCGATGAGATGCTCCAATGCCTCGATGCAAAACGCTGCAGTCACGGCCTCGGCGCCATGCCCAATTTGCCCGAACACGCCCCATTTCAAGGTTTGGTCGCCAAATGCGAGAAGCTCGGGCCAGCTGCCGTCATCATGTTGCGAATCAATGAGTTCTTCAATCCGGAGCCCAGCGTCGATTCTGTCAAGACTTCCAATCTTGTGAAGCGTCGATACTGCCTGCGCGGTTTGCAGGACGTTGCCAAAATCTCCATTCTCATCGCGCAGACCCAGGACTCGATCCGCAAGCATGGGCCGCAGCCGCTCCAATGCGGGTCGCGCGAGATTCATGGCACGTGCGACTGCATAGTAGATCGACACCGCGTCGGGGTACCACTTCGACGAACCCTCAAGGCGTCCTTCGGCAATCAGGGCCTCCAGCCAAAGTTGGGCATTTCGGGTCGCAGGATGGTCACCGAGATAGGCAATGACATTCGCGTTGACCACCGGGTCGGCTTCGATACGGAATCTCGGCACGACATCAGGTTCTCCGTCCGCCAGAATCCAAGTCATGAAGCGACCGTCTTCGTCTTGGTTGGCCAAGATTTGTGGAGTGTTCCGTCCCAAGGCAATCCAGGGGTGGGATCCAATGACCAGCGAACAAAGTGAAGTGCTGTCGAGATCCTGTGGGAGATGTCGGTAGTATCGCCAAAGTCCCGGAAATTCGATCGAGTCGGCAAGAAATGTCCGGGTGGCGGCACATATGCCTTGCGCCTGCGCTTCTCTGGAGCCTTCCAGAGCAAGCACGCAGAGAGCGGAGACAAACGGAGGTCTTTCGAAATGTCTCGGAATGTCAGGGTCGCCCACATTGAACCGGATGCAGCGCCACGCACCGTTGTCGTCGATGGCGCTCTCCAGGAATGTCAGACCCTTGCGGATGCTCTCCCTGCCAGACCTTGCAAGTGAACTGGCACTGGCGCGCCCCTTGCGCGCACGCCCCCCTCGAGGTTCGACGAGGCGAACGGGCGGTGCCGGATCGTGCATTGTCTTGCGCAGAAACTCGAGCGACGTCGCACCGTGCTTCGCCGCCTCTCTTTCGCTCTTGGTGAGCTTGCTGCGCGGCGGCAGCACCAAATGTGTCTTGGCGTAGGTTTCCTCGTGCACGTGAATCTCATGGTCCTTTGCCAGTGTGACACCGAGCTGCTCTTCAATCGTTTCCCGGGGCTTCGCGAAGAGGCGTGCGCGAAAGTCGTCATCTTCCTCCGCTTTGGCCACGAGGAATTCTGTCACGCCGATAGGTTGCTTCATCGAAATTCTCCGACTTCGTGAATCCGGCCATTGCAAGGACGTCCAGCAAAACGCCTATCCCGGCAAGCAAATCAGGTCCACAATTTGAGGCGGACGGAGGGGCTGTCGTGTCTGGTCCCAGTCGGGCATTTCACCCTCTGCGAAGTTCATGAGCTTCAGCAATATGGCTTCGAGGAGATGCCGAAATGATCTGATCAGGCGATTTGCCGCCTGACCAGTTCCCTGAATGCCCCATCGACCTCCATGAGTTCGTTGAACGAACCCTTTTGCACAACCTTTCCGGCCCGCAAAACGTAGATGCAGTCAGCCTGTTCCAGCGTGGACAACCGGTGGGCAATGACCAGCCGCGTGGATGTCAGCGCCGCAAGGTTGTGCATCACGTTGGCCTGGTTTTCGTTGTCCAGCCAGTTGGTTGCCTCGTCAAGCAGCATGATTCGCGGGCTTCCGATCACAGAGCGGGAAATCATGACTCGCTGTCGCTCGCCGCCGGACAAGACGGAGCCGCTGGTGCCGACCATGGTCATCAAGCCCATCGGCATGCCCCTGATTTCGTCTTCCACTTCCGCTGTCCGGATCGCCTTCCATACGTCCTCGACCTCCACTCCTTCTCGATGGCTGACCAGGTTGTCCCAAAGATCATTGGGGTGGAGGCCAACCGATTGCGGCACGACACCAATCTTCCGGCGTACCTGCTTCAAGTTGAGGTGCCTCAAGTCACGCCCGTCATAATACACGGCACCGGCGGTTGGCTGATCGATCCCGAGTGCGAGTCGGAACAGTGTGCTCTTTCCGGATCCTGACTCTCCGGCGATTGCCACAAATTCGCCCGGGCCGGCATGGATGGAGACATCATCAAGGATCAACGGGCCATCGGCATCGTAACGGAAGGAAATGCGGTCGAACAATATGTCGCCACCAAGGAACTCCACTGGCTCCCCTTCGACTTCGGCTTTGGGAACTGCCGCGAGCAGTGGACGCATCTGTTCGAATGCAGGCAGCGCAGCGGCAATGGTACCGAAGGATTCGCCGAGCCGGGCGATTGCCGACTGGAGGGTGATGAACACGAGATAAACGACGAGAAACTCACTCACCCCGACGCTCCCGTCGCCTGTCGCCACCGCAAATAGCATGACACCACCGGCAAGAAAGGGGAGCGCAGCCCCAAAGGCATGCGAATGCCCCTCGAGTGAATTCACCTTGAGTTCCGCACGTTTCTGCTCACGGTAATCCTGCGCCCAGATCGCGAACGCCGATCCTTCCGCAGCCTCCACACGCAATTTGGCAATGCCGCCCACGATCTGGAACAGCCGCCCAGCGACATGTCGCGATGCACGGATCATGTCCCCATATGGCGAGACTTGGCACAGCCCAAGAGCCACGGTGTAAAGCAGCGACGCCAGCCCAAAGACGAGGGCAATCACCCCGAGCGTGGCATTGTAGAAGAAGATCAGACCCAGAACCGGAAGCAGGAAGACGACTGAAAGCAGGCTGTCGGCGACGACTCCCTGGACGCCGTCGCGCAAGTTCTGGAATGTCATTCCCGAAGTCGCCAAATCGCCAGCCGACCGGCGGTGAAGGACGTTAGACGGAAGGCGCATGAGGCGGTCCCAAAGGGCGGCCTCGAGGCGCGTCAGAGAGCGTCCCTCGAGCCGCATCATCGCCGTGCTTTGGAGCAGATGCAGCAGGGCGCCAAGCAGACCGAACCCCGCGAGCACAACTGCGAGGACAAAGAGAGTTCCTGCGCTTCCACCCGCCGCGACCTGGGTCGCAACAAATCCGAGCGCCAGCGCAGGCAGCAACTTGATCAGCCCGCCAGGAAGTCCGGCAATCACCAGCCGCACCACGTCTGCGCCCGATCCATGCAGTGCGATTGACAGCATGTCTGCAAGTTTCACGCCTTCCGGCGGAAACGGCCGATAAAACATCCAGGCTTCGTCCATCAACGCATTTGCACGGTCCGCAGTGACCTGAACACCACGCTTTCTCTTAGGATCGAACTGCCTGTAATCTCCGAACCACCCCGGCAGCAATGCCACCGGTTCGCCGTCCTCGGCGCGAAATGCCAGCATGGCGTTGCTGTCGCCACGCCACCATTTGTCCTCCTGTCGCAACCGCACGCGGCGTGCACGCACGCCTGATGCATCAAGGATGTCGACTAGGCCAACGGGAGAATCCGACGGACCCCGGCGCTTGGGCACCTTGAATTCAATCCCCTCGCGGCGACCAATGACTTGCAGTGCATCCGCGAGCGCCGTGTCCTCGACATCGGACTCTCGGTCAATGGGCAGGTCATAGATATTGAAGAGTCGTTGTCGAGCCGCAATTTCGGCCGTACGTCGGCTCCTTGTCATTGCGCGTTCGAGATTTGCGTCATCGACCACCGCCAGTCTGCGGTTGAAGCGCTCCAGGAGGAAAGCGACCTTGTGGAATGTGGCGAGTTCCTGCAGCAGCGTTTCTTGGCGCGCCAGTTCCTCCGTAGATTTCCCTGATAGCGTTGCCGCATCAATTATGGTGAACCAGCTTGTCCTGGTCAGCGGAATGAACAGTCCGTCCGTCCCGGTTGCTTCATCGATTTCCGCTCGGTCGATTATGTCCATGTACAGGCCAGCACCGCGCGGTGGCGCAGATACCCATACCACACCGCGTCGCACTGACAGCGTGCCTGTAGTGAGAGACTGTTTCTGTCCAGGCTCCGCAAGAGCGGTCGGCCTAGGAACGCGGCTTGCAAATCGCGAAAGTGTGTCAGTAATGGCCGTCAACCAAGTATCGACCTGGCTCGCCAGTTCCGACGGATGAACCTCGGACAGCGAAGATGCCGGCAATCGTCGCAATAATGTGCCGGGCGACCCTTTGGCAATCAGGCCAAGCGTCGTGTCCTTGCCATCGCTCTCTCCATCGGGCGCGACACCGGGAAGCAACCAACCCGATTCACGACACAGAACGTGTTGCGGCGCGGCCGTCTCCACTCCGTCCTTGAACTCGACAAGGAACAGATTGACCGCACCCTGCTCGATGAACCAGACACTGTCCGGATCGTCGAGTTTCGCCGGAAGATTGCCGGCACAGGGCACGGTCTCACCCGAACGAGCGGCAAGTTCGGCAATCGTCATGTATTTTCGCCCGGTTTCCTGCATCAGCCCGACCTTGCAAGTTTGAAGTACGTGCCGTCCCGATCCGCCATCAGCTCGTCATGCGTGCCCCGCTGCACTTCGACGCCTCGTTGCAGAACGACAATCTCGTCGCAGTCGCGCACGGTGCTCAACCGGTGTGCCACGATCAGGCATGTGACACCGCGCCGACGCATTGATTCATCGACGAATTCCTCTGTGGCTGCATCAAGCGCGCTGGTGGCCTCGTCCAGAACAAGGATTGTCGGGTTGCCCACCAGCGCACGGGCGATTTCAAGGCGCTGGCGTTGCCCGCCACTGAAATTTGCCCCCGCCTCTTCGACGCGTGTCGCGTATCCGTGCGGCCTGAGCAGGATCTCGTCATGAATCCGGGCATCCCGAGCAGCTGCGAAAATGGCCTCGTCCGGAACGGCCGCATTCCACAAGGTGATGTTGTCGCGTACGGATGCGGAAAAGAGCATGACCTCCTGATTCACCATAGATATCGATTGCCGAAGCACTTCCTCCGGAATCTCTTCCCTAGGATGGCCATCGAACAGAATTTCGCCAGACCAAGGCTGATAGAGACCTGCCACAAGGCGCGTCAGGGTCGATTTGCCGGATCCACTTGGCCCGACCACGGCAACGCGCTGTCCCGGATGAATCGTGAGGTTGAAATCCTTGATCAGGGGTGGCCGACCCCTGGTGAAGCCGAATGTAACGTTTCGGAGTTCGAGCCGCCCCGCAAGTTGGAGACGACCCTTGAACGTTGGAATCGTTTCCGAGTCCGGGTTTCGGCGGGTGAAGGTAGAGGCTTCCGCGGTCTTGTGGATATCGTCGAGGCGCTGCAGATCGGTTTCGAGCATCTGACGCTTGTCGGCGAACTCCATAAAGCGCCCGAAGGGCGCCAGGAACAACTCGGCCAGGATGTAGAATCCAACGAGTGTCCCCAGAGTCAGATCGCCCGCCAAGACCAGGCTCCCACCGACACCCAGAATCGCCGCGCCGCGAAACCCCGCGATCAGAACCGGAAGCGCGGAATTGACGGCTCCGAGTTCGGCATCGCGCTGACGTGCTTGCAGTTCACGGGCCTGCTGTCCGGTCCAGCGCGAAAAGAATCTGTCATCCGATCCTGTAAAGCGCAGGTTGTCGGCGTTGCTCAGCATCTGCATGCCGTAGCCAATCAACAGTCCCTGCTCACGTCTCATGGCCTGGACTCGGACTGCTCGTAATCTGTTTAGCACATGGGCCAGGACTCCGTGCAGCAGGGCCAAAAACACAACAATCAGCGCAAGGCGGAAGTCAAGGACCGTCATTGCTGCGAGCAACACTGCACTCATGGCCATCTCGACAATGCGCAACAGAAACTGGTCCGTCAGGTTCCTGGCGACCCGGTCGATTGAAGACACTCGTTCCGTCAAGTCGCCTGGCAGCCTGTGGTCAAAGAACTCGACCGGCAGGCGAAGCAGCCGTGACAGGCCCCGATTGTATCCCGTTACCGAAATCCGGATGGCGAGCCGCTTTAGGAATCTGTGCTTGAGATAGGTCAGGATGTACACGAACGCACCGGCGCCGAGCATTGCTGCCACGATGCCGCGCCAAGAACTCTGGCTTTCGAGCACTTCGTCCACAAAGACATTGAGCGAGACAGGAATGACGAGCGTCAACAGAGCCAACATGAAACCGCATGCAGCCACTCCGGCGACTACGCTCCATTTTCCGGAGAGAATTACGCCCAATTGCCTGAACAGGCCCGGCCACTCACCGCCGGGTCTAAATTCGGAGTTGCGCTTGAATTGAAGCGCAATTCCACTGTAGCCCTTTGCAAACTCTTCTGCCGACAGTTGGCGTCGTCCTGTCGATGGATCATTTAGATGGAAGCTGTTGCCATCATGCCCCTCGAGCACGACGAAATGGCTGAATTGCCAAAAAAGGATCAATGGAAATTGCAGCTTCACAAGCTGATCCACTCGCACGCCCAGCCCGCTGCATTCGAGACCGTAGTGCCTAGCGGCGCGCACGATGCTTGCAGCACTGCTGCCGTCCCGGCTCACCTCGCACTTCTCGCGCAACTCGGCAAGCGGGACCCATTTGCCGAAGTAAGCCAGTACGCTGCCGAGGCAAGCAGCGCCACATTCCGACGCGTGCATCTGCAACAGTACAGGCGTCCGTACCCTTTGGCTGTCGGGAGCGGCCTTGCCCTTGGCCCCACTTGAGGTACGCGGCGGCATTTCGTGACTACCTCATGCGCAAGAGCGCGATCGGCGAATGCCTGCCGACTTCGATGACGATCTCGCTTTGCGTGCCTGCATCGATCTCGGTATCCAAGTCTTCGTCCAGCATGACCTTGACGAGATGCACGGAAACTGGGGCCAGCAACTCAAATTCCGCCAATTGCCCGGACAGGCCGGCTGCGGAAATTTCCCCGATCTCTCCAATAAACGTTGGTGCGGCGCCATTTGCGTCGGCCAACCTGACAACCGCCGGCAACCCAACCCTGACCTGGGATTCGACGCCCTTCTCGATCCAGGCAAGTGCATGTATCGAAGGGGAATTCGAGGGCAGATCGTTGCCAGCCTCGACCAGTATGGCATCTACCGTGACATTGCGGGCCACATCGCCAAAGAAGAACCATGCCGCGAGCAGCAAGGACAAGGCGCCGATCACCGCCACAAGCACACGTTCGCGCGGCGTGGAAATTGTCAGCAGCCGGTCAAGTTGCTCACGTTCTTCCTTTGCTGCCGCAACGGAGTCCTGAAATGAGCCGAATGGATTATTGAACACGACCGTGCGTAGCCTCCTCGTTGAAATCGGGCACAGGCAAATGTCTCCCCGCTTCCCGTCCGAATGCAACGCCGCGGTCTTTCCGGATCGGAATGTAGCCCGATCAGAGAAAAGTCCCGGCAGCGGGGACCGTCGAGTCCCAGCCACCTGATTTCGCGCCAGAAACGGCCGCAGTTCCTTCGGGCCGAAGCGTAATCCGGCCACCCGGACGGCGCAAGAGATTGTGCACGCCCACCAGGGCTATTTTTTTGTCGGTCCGGTGATCGTCACGCGGTGATTTTGGGGCTGGCCATTCCGTTTTCGATGTGGCAACCTGCCGGCCATTGTGATTCTTCCGCCCCCGGATTCCTCCATCGACCTTCGCGAGGTGACGG
>JAJDVJ010000031.1 GCA_022826205.1 Silicimonas sp.
CGGAAAACGAAAGGCCGGGAGGCATCCCGTCAACGACGTACGCCCGCGCACGCCGCGATCACCCGAACTGCACGGCCAAATCGTCGCTCAAAAGCGCGGCGAACCGCCGAAATCCCGCCCTTTTAGAAAACCGTCGACACCTTTCCATGTTCCGCTTTCGCGGCACGACGTTGTGCATTGGCGAAGACGCTGAAGGCATGGATTCGTTGCCGTTGGCAACCGGCGTCAGGAACTGGCGCAGCTGGACGGCGAGAGGCGCTTGCATTGGCAACCTCACTGACCCGTCAACATCGCGACGTTGTGTATCTGTATGGCGACGTTTGGGCGGTCGAAAGATCGAGCAGGGGGAAAGCTGATCTGCGTCCCGCGTGATGTTCCACACGAAAGTCCGATGTTCAGGACATGTGCGCCCAACCTTCATCGGTTGGGCGCTTCCCGTGCGTCAACCTTGCTTTGCAAGCCCCGAAACTATCCCATCATTGGCGACGTCATCGACCAGCTCCATGTCGGCCGCACGGCCTCTTGCCGGTATTTCCCGCCAGATCGCATCAAGCAGCTTAGGAGAGAACGCGTCTGACTGCGATCATCTGCAACTAATCCTGTGGGGCTTTGGGGACCTTGGTTGGGATAGACCCGAATGGGGCCAGGCTGCATGATACAGAGTGAGACAGTCGCGGCAAGTTTGGTGCGGCGAGAGGTTGCCAACCCAGCGAAGACTAGGTTGACCGGGCCTCCCTTTGGCTTGTATCCAGCACCCGATGGCCGTTTGTTCGTCATGCCCCCAACCTCTTGAAACGGCGGAAGCAGCGCGAACCAGATGAAGAATGTGGAAAACACAATCAAGAGTTCGGTCTGGGCCTTGCTCCTATTGATCTGAACCAACTGGCCTGGCAGAAGCCGCCGCCGATCGACAGCGGCGTTCAAGACGAAGCCGACGAGTGCAAGAATGGAAACGGCGCGGATATTCAAGACCTACAAGTTCCGCTTGCATCCAACCGACGAGCAGGCGGCTCGGCTTGAGCAGTGGTTTGCGTCCGTGCGATGGATCTACAACGCGGCGCTTGAACAGCGCGAGACCTACGGACGGCGGACAGGCACCGATCTGCATGGCCGTCCATCGATCTTCAAAGGTTGTGGCAAGAAGAGGGACGACGTGATCATCCAGGACTCCGAGGTTGGCTGGCGCATGCTTTCCGACGATCCGGATCTAGCCTGGCTGACAGACCTTCCGTCTATGTGTCGCCAGATCGCGCTTCAGGACTTGGACAAGGCGTTTGACAAGTTCTTCAGGAAGCAGTGTGGGTATCCGACGATTCGAAACCGAGCACGGAACAACAGCGTCCGTTTCCAGTGTTGGGGCGGCTCGAATGCCATCGTGGTTTTCGGCAAGGACAGTGTGAAGTTCCCGCGCATCGGGCGCATTCGGTACAATCGGCACATGAAGCCGCACGGTCGGTTCGGGCAAGCATCGATCACGAAGGAGGGCAACCGGTGGTACGTGTGCCTGACGTGCGATCAGGGAGAGCGAGAGATTGCGCCGGACTGCGACAGTGCCATCGGGCTGGAGTGGAGCGTTGACGCGCCGATCACGCTTTCGGACGGCACGTGCATGGAGCCGGATCCGGGTCTCGATCGCCTGGAGGATTTGGCGAAGCGGGCGCAGAAGAAGGTGAGCCGAAGCCAGCGCGGGTCGAACCGTCGCCGGAAGCGTGTGGCGAGGCTGGCGGCGATCAAGCGTAAGCAGGCGGCGCGGCGAAAGGGACGCGTCCACGAGTTCACGACCAAGGTTGTCCGTGAACACTCCGTGATTGCGCTCGAAGACACTTCGGTGAGGGACATGACGGCCAGCGCGAAAGGCAGTCGCGCCAGGCCGGGAAAGCTGGTGCAGGAGAAAGCCGACGCCAACCGCTGGATTCGGAACGTCGCACCCTACCAGACCAGGCGGATGCTGGAGTACAAGGCCGCCCGCAGGGGCGGCGCGGTGATCGCGGTCGACTTGCATGACACGGCCATGCCGTGCTTCGCCTGCGGAGCGGTAAGCAAAGGACAGAGAAGGTCACGGGCGAACTTCGTGTGCGGCGAGTGCGGGCACAAGGAGAGCGCCGATTTGAACGCGGCGCGGAACATCCTGTTTCGTGCCCTGCAGGGGCGCGCCATGGCGCCTCATCAAGCGTTACGCGAATCCGGTCACGGATCGCGCGGCGCCCAAAAGGCCATCGCAAGTCCGCCTGGACCGGCCACCATGCACGCATCGGAGAATCGCGACGACGGCGGCGGAAATCGGCAATCTGTCAAACGTGGGGAATTGCATTGAATCGTGCGGTAGAGATTCCTCCGTTCTCGGGGACATGGCGAGCGACTGCTGTTGAAGCAGCAGGAAACCATAGGTCCTCCGTTGTCCGAAGGGACGGACACGGCCCCGGACACAGAACCTCCGTGGGCCGAGTATCGGATTTCCCCGTGCGTGCAAGGACATGGCCACTGGTTCAGAATGAGGAAGAGGCCAGCATGCTCTCGCAAGCCGTGATCACCTGAGTGACAAGACCGAATCGTCACTCGAGTGCGCGGCTTGCAGCCGAACTTTCGCTCCATCGGGACGCCGTCGACATCCGGTCCATTGTCTACGGGGCGTCGGCCTGTCGATTTCCGGGGCGATCCGCGGCGCGCACGTGATCCTGTTCAGTGACGGCTTAGAGGCGCCGAGAACGCGTCGTCAGGCGGCCTGGTCATGTAGTCGTCCCAGTACGGATTGCCGCGCTCCGCGGGGCGCAACGACAGTCCGACCCAGTGAAAGTCGACGAACCCGGCGTCTGCGAAGGCCAGGCGATAGGTCTCCGGTGAGTGGTAGCAGTTCTCGAACGCAAAGGTGCTGACGTCGCTATTCGTGATGCGAACCTTGATGGTTCCTCCGTCTCGCCGGGTCCAGGGATAGAGCTTCTCGACGCCGTACCGTTTCCAGGACACCTGTCCTTCGCGCGAATTGGCGACGTTGGCGATGAGGCAGACCATCCGGCCCTCCTGGCCGAGCGCGTCGTGGCAGGTTGCGCAAAGTCTGCGAAGCTCGTCGGCGGTCCTTGCACAGTGCAGAAGATACGACGCGAGCACGAGGTGGACCCGTCTGCACGTCTCGAACGTGACGGCGTCGTGGCGCCGGCAGGTGCAGCCAAGCGGATGCAGGTTCTCCTCCTCTTCCGTGAGTTGGATCATTGCTCCCGAGATGTCGGCGCCCGTCACCTCGGGTGCGCCCACGTTCTTGAGAAGTCTCGTGTGGAATCTGTCCCCGCATCCCAGGTCGAGGATCGACCTGCCTCGCACGTCTCCGAGCATCCCGAGGCACGTCGGGATCTCGACTGCGTCGCGGAACGCAGGCTGCCTTGCATCCCGGAGTTTCTCCGCGATCGTGTCGTGCTGTTCCATTGAGATCACCTCGATGACCGCGTGGTGGCAAGGTCCGGATGCAGATCTCCGCCGAACGGAATTTCGTCGAGTGCTTCTTGTCATTGAGCTGTTGGCGAATTCACAGGGTTTCAAGGGT
The DNA here is from genome assembly GCA_022826205.1 of Silicimonas sp. Classification (GTDB taxonomy): domain Bacteria; phylum Pseudomonadota; class Alphaproteobacteria; order Rhodobacterales; family Rhodobacteraceae; genus JAJEFO01. The sequence continues at coordinate 3,536 of JAJDVJ010000031.1, forward strand.
GCGCGAAGGACCGTCGCGCAAGTGGGGCGGCAAGCGAGGCACCGGCGCCTGACGTTATCAATCTTCGGGTGGCGTCTTGAGTTCAGACCTTTTCGCGTGCAAGCGCCTGAAATCATTGAGCCCGCTTTCGAGAAAGGGCACTACATCGCGGCTTTCGCTCGCCGGAGCCAGAAGAAGCAAATATACAAGGTTCTCCGAAGTCGAGAGTCGGATGAAATGTCTGAACACAAGAAAATATGCAACTTCGAGCCCAATAGGCCTGGAAGACGGCATTTGATTCTCGCACGGCATGACCCAGCGTCAGGCGCGGGCTGAACCCTCCGATCGTCAGGTCGCGCTTGGTCAGGTTTGCGCTCAGACCCGTCGTGCGATCTTCGCGCCGACCACCGTCCGTGGTCGAAAGGCCGAACTCGTCGTATCTTGTCCTGTTCAGCGAGGCCTCCAACCCGATCGTGAATCCTCGGGGCAAGTCCCGGTTGAGCCCAAGGCTTGGCTCGTAGGTCCTGGTCCGGCGTGTTGCTTGGTCTGGACGGTCGCGCACCCCGAATATGGACGTGTTCAGGACCAGGACAGGCGTGGCCTGGTAGCGGACGCCGAAACCGAGGTTGACGACAGGACCGTCACGGTCGGGCTCCACGTTCCAGTTGCGCGCACCCCAAGAGCCGTTGAAGTTCAGCAAGATCCTGCGCCCGAAGCTGTGCCGCCATTCGAAACGAAGCCCCAGTTCATCATTGGACACGCTTGACCCCCGCCAGTGACGGTTTGCCACGGCAAGCAGGCTTGCTTCGGTGCCGGGCGCAATCAGCCAGCGCTGACCTGCCTCGGCACCGGCAGCGTGCATGGCAAACGTTGAAACTTCGCTGATTGCCTGTGGCCCTGCTACCGTGTGGCTCCGAAAGCCGCAGAGAGATCGGGATGCTCCAGTACCCCGGACGCGCCCTCGTGGCGCGCGCCGACAAATGCGCCCGTCACCACGCCGGGATCGTCCCCGGCAGCAAATGTCGAAACGAACACTTCGGTTCCCGCCTCGGTCCTGACCCCGATGGTGTAGCCGAGATCGCCATCCGCCCAGCGGCGACCGCTGCCCGGCGCACCGGGGTGAGTCCCAGGAGCCCAGGATTCGAGTTCAGTGAAATCGGCCCGGCCCTGCAGGCTCGCCACTTCGATGCCGATCTCCGCGTCTCCGGCCACCGGGCGGCCCGCGCCCGTGAACCCCAGGAGCGATCCGGCCCATGTTGCCGTGCGCCGTCCTGATATCTCCGGGTTGTTCCGTATCCATGTCTCGGGCACGGATCCCCAGGCCCAGGGCCTGCCGACGCCGTTGCGAAACCCGGCCCCGAACTGCATGGCTTCGGCATCTGTTCCGCCAAGGCCGGCCTGGCCAACGAGGTGAAACCCCTCGTCTTCCCATGGTCCGAGATCGGCGACTGTCAGGTCGGAAACCCGCGTCCCCGGGACGAGGATGGTCTCTGCCAGCAGCGCCGCTCCCTCCACAGTCAGCCAGAGACGCGGCACCTTGTTCAGGTTGCGAGGCAGGATGGGCACGAGCACGGCGTTCGGGTACGAATGCGGATCGACATGCGCGCCCATCCCCCAAGCGTGCAGGATCTCGTGGATGACGACAAACTCCATCCGCGCATTGCCGCGCCCAATCGCCTCTCGGTCGAAATAGGCGTACCCGCCCAGGATCCGAGACCCTTCCCGGAAGAAATTCGACCCGCCAAGCCCGAGAATGTTCGGGCCGTAGGCGTCGCCTTCTTCATCGGTCGGCCAGAGCGCCTTGCCGTCCGTGAAATGGACATGAATCTCGTCTACGGGAATGTCTTCGGTGGCGAGGCGCTCGGCAATGTCGGGGCCGAGCAGTATGCGATGCCCCCAGGGAATGCTGGTGTTTATGTTGCGGAGGGCCGCCAAGGCCGCCCTGCGCTCCGAGGCAAGCGCGGTGCTGTCGATCCGAAGGGTTTTCTGCGCCCCAAAATCGACGACGACCAGGTTGTCCCCCCCTTCGCGTTCCTGATGCGTCTGGAAGGAGCGGAGGAAACGGACCACCTCCACCGCGCTGGCGCTGCCGTCCCGACCCAGCGGGTCTCGCCAGCGCCCGGAGCCGACCTCAATCGTCCCGCGACGGGATTGGGTTTCAAGGTCATCGAGAGCCGGTCTCTCATCCGCAAAGGCCGGGCCGATCCCGACACGGCCGCCACTGAGACGGTAAGGAACACGGATCTCGGCGGGCAGGGGCTTGGCAAGCGGATGAGGTGGCGGGGAGGGTGGCATGGGCGCCGGCGCCGGAACTGGTGGCGTGGCGCCTTCGCCGCCAGCCGTTGACGGTCCACCCCCGCCGCCGCAGGCTGACAGCATCAGGATGGCCGCAACGACCGTTGCCGCCAAGCCGCGCGGGCGTGTTTCACAAGGACGATTCATCGCCGTATGCACCTCTTCCCTTTGGTCAAGGGCCGCCAACGGTCTTCGCCCGACCATGGAAGCACACGACGCGGCACGCCCAGTTCGTCTGGGCAGTCCATCCTTCGCGAACCCGGAGGCTTGGCGATCCTCACGCGCCCCGATTCCCTGCGTCAAGCCGCGCATGCGGGTTTCGAGACCCGATCTGGACTTGCTGCATGCGCGGCAACCGTTCAGGCATCGGCTCGTCTGAAGCGCTTTCGACCACTGCGACGGGACCGTCCCCGTTCAGAACTGTCTCACGAAGCTGATCTCGCCATAGGTGCGTTCGTAGTCCTGAAATACGGCGTTTGAGTCGCGCGTGGAATGGCCCAGCGTCAGGCGCGGGCTGAACCCGCCGATCGTCAGGTCGCGCTTGGTCAAGTTCATGCTCAAACCCCCCGTCCGGTCCTTGCGCCGTCCACCGTCCAAGGTCTGAAACCCGATCTCGTCGTACCTTGTCCTGTTCAGCGAGGCTTCCAGCCCGATCGTGAATCCCCGGGGCAGGTCCCGGCTGAGCCCCAGGCTCAGCCCCAAGGTCCTGGTCCGGCGTGTTGCCTGATCCGGACGGTCGCGTTCCCCGAAGACGGATGCATTCAGGACCAGGACAGGCGAGACCTGGTAGCGGGCACCGAAGCTGAGGTTGACGACAGGACCGTCACGGTCAGGATCCTCCTTCCAGCTGCGCTCGCGCCAGGAGCCGTCTAAGTTCAGCAAGGTCCTGCGTCCGCGGCTGTGCCGTCCCTCGAAGCGAATCCCCAGTTCGTCATGGGACACGCTTGACCCCTGCCAGTGACGGCTTGCGGTGGCAAGCAGGCTCGCTTCCGTGCCGGGCGCAATCAATCGGCGCGGGCCTGCCTGAACGCCCAGCGTCATCCTGTCGAAGCGGCTGCCCGCATATTCACGGCGAGAGACGTTGCTGCCGAAACGCAGCCGCGTGCGTTCGTCCAGCGGTCGCTCGTATTCCCAGCCGCCCCAAAGGAGCACCCCCACTCCGGAAGTCGGACTCTCATCGGGGGTGAAGGGAAGTCGCCCGAACGGCGTGTCGACCAGTTGCGCCCGCTGGGCCGGGGCCGCACCGATGTTTGTGTCAGGCGCCAGCCCGATCCCGCCATACGCGGACCACCGGCGCCGGGCGCGGATCTCGGCCAGGAACCGGTTGACGTTCGCCACGACGGGCGCCGGAACGTCTCCTGCCAAGACTCGCTGGAAGTGCCGCCGAGCCAGGCCGTCCTGGCCTTTCAGGAAGAAGGCGCGTGCCAGTTCCAGCCGGACCCGGGTCTGGTCGGGACTGGCGGCAAGGATGGCCTGGAACGCGGCGATGGAGACATCCAGAAGCGCATCGCGCTCGGCCTCTCCGATCCCGGGGCGATGGGCGGCACCCAAGGTGGCCATGCCGGCCTCGAACAGCAGATTGCCTGCGCGCGCATCGCGAGCCGTCAGGGGTCGAAGGATGTCGAATGCCTCCTCCCACCGACCTTCGCCGAGCAGTGCGGCCGCCGTCCCGATCAGTGCATCCGCCGAAACTGCAGCCGGCTGCGTCGCCGGAGCGCCGTCCTGCCCATGAGCCGATCCCGCCGGGACAACCAGCAGGACGGTCAGCAGGGCTCCAAACAGAAACGAAGCGAGGCTCACACCGACGCCTTTGTGAACTGTCCCCAGCATTTGCAGACCTTCCGTGCCTTCGGAACGCTCTTCGTCCCGACTGAAACTGAATTCTCTTCGCTCGACTGTCCTCAAACCCGACGGCAGTCGAATCAACTCTCGGTGACTCCCGGCAGTTCTGCAAGGGGACAGTGCATCCTGCCTGACAATGGGCCGAATGGAAGCTTCTTCCGTCATCCCGCCATTCCGAAAGCGCGTCGATCTTCCTTTCGTCCATGATGCAGACCGCTTTCAGCCATCCATCTTGCATCGTGGGCTTGGCCGCCACTTTGGGCCAACCCATTTCCATCGCGGCTTCCGTGCAGATGTCGGGAGCGTTCCAAGGGACAGGATACCCAACCTGTCCGGCGATCAACCGCCCTGGTTCGGGCGGCATCGCAATCTTGGGTTGCCGGTCATGGTGAATGAATCTGTCGGCCTTCACATCGAAAGTGCACATGTCTCCTGCCTCCAGCTTGTGCTTTGGTCGAACGGATGCCGCTGCTAGCAAGCCAGTCTCCTTGGTGTCATCGCCCCGGGTCGAGAGCGGCGCCAATGCCGCAGTGATCCTGGTCGTCATTGTTCGAGGCGAAAGCGGTGAAGGTGGCTGCATCGCTGAGCCCGGCGGCAAGGCCAGCGACAACGTTCTGGTCGTCGCCGGGCCTGTCGACGCCGATCCCGGATCCGGCATCGCCGATGCCATGGGCCTTGGCGCCACGCAACGCCTAGTCAGTTTCCGGTCCAGGGCTGTCAGCCGAGGCGCGCAGCGCGAGCGTGCCCGAGGCGCGGTCCCGGCGGGCGGTCGGGAGTTTCGACATCCTCGATACGGGTGATTTCGTTCAAGCGTTCAGGCCGGTCATGCTTGCGTACCCTGCCTGGCCAGCTGCTTGCCTTGCAGCACCGGCAGTGTCGCCAAGGGTGATCGTGCCGAATGCGCCGGCTACGCGGGCGCTGTCTCCCGTGCCTGCAGCGCCGCCACCGGCGTTGTCAACGTGGATTGAGCTGCCAAACGAAAGGCCATTGTCCGTCTCGACGGAAGCGTGAAGCTGATGCGGATACGGCTGCCGAAGCCGACATCGGCACCATGCGTGCCGATCACGCCCATTGGGGCATTACCGCCAATCGTCGGTTCCGTCGCGGCGATGCCGACGGAGATGACGAGGGCGGACGAAGTCGAATGGATCTCTATCGGGACTGTATTCGAACTTGACGCCCCGAAAAAGAAAAACCCCGGCCCATGACGGGCCGGGGTGATTGACTGGTCAAGGCGTGGAAGTAGCCTTGATCACTCTTTTTCTGCGCCGAACACGCCGGCCATCCGGCCGCCATGGTTCTGTGCCCTGAAGTCGCCCAGGATTACGTCAGGCGCTTCAGTCGCGGTGCCGTTGTACATGTCGGCATTCCAACCGCTAGACATTTCGTAGCCGTCCCAGACTGTTGTGCCACCCGTGTAATCGCCGACACCGGAAGTCGCCGCATCAGCAATTTCCTTGAGCTCGATCATCCAGTTACGGGATTCGCCGTCAGCTCCCATGAATGAGTGGATGCTGCCGGACAGAGGAATTTCAGCGTTGCCGAACGTCGCCGTCAGGGATGCTGTCGCCGTGAATGCGCCGGAATCGCCCGTCACCGCATACTGGCCTGTTGCCTCGCCTTCGTAACTGGCATCGCCCGAGCCTAGACTACCAAGACTTGCAGAAGCCGTGAGATCGGCCGAAGCGGTTGCGTCATGACGGAACCTGTTGACTGCAGTGATTGCGTCATCTGCATCTTCGGTTAGCCACCAGCCCCATTGAATCTCGTTCCCTTTGACCCGAGCCATGGGATCATTCGGCTTGAAGAGCCATTCGGCCTCGGTCCCGGTCGGGTGTCCGTCCTGGGAGGTACAAGTGTCGGCTGTACAACGGAACGTGCCGGCAATGCCGCGATACATGCCAGTAGTCACATAGTCGTTGCGATCACCATCTGGCGCGTTTCCATCATGCTCCATCTGTTCGATTCCACCGAAAGCGTCGCTCTCCGCTTGGCCGAACGTTCCCGTGGCAAGTTGATAGTAGTCGGTCAGCCCAGTGGTAGTGGAGGCAGTGAGTCCGAGTGTAGACAACATGGCGCCTTCAAGCGTTATCATCTGCGAAGACTTGTCTGTAGTCGCGGCCGTGAAGTTTGTGGTGTCCGTTTCAACGGCCGGAACGCCCGTGGCGGTGCCCAGAACAGCATGAAGAGCCCTGGCCGCTGCCGCCGCCGCTTTGTTCGCCGCTTCTTCGGCTTCCTGATCCACGCCTTCTTGCCTGAGATCTTCAGCGGTCTTGCACTCGCCGTCATCCCAGATGTTGCCAGCTTCTTGGCACTGTTCCTCTGGCGTCGGCGTCGGCATCGGGTCTGGCATCATGTCGCCGTCGCCGCTGCCCCCCCCGCAGCCTGCCAGTGCCAGCACTGCCACAAGCAGGGTAGCCGGCAATAGTTTCAAGTTCGAGTTCATGTGCTTTGCTCCTTGCTAAGCGTTTGTTGGTTCGCGAGCCGAGGCCCGCTTGTAGGTTGAAGGGTTGACTAGAAGCTCAGCGTGACGCCCAGATCGAAGCTCGAATCGGACAGGCTGTCGCCATCAACGAAGCCGCCCTTTATTGCAGCACCTCCGCCCATGTCGAAAGCGGCACCAACGCCAAAGTGGTCGCCGTCGCCTCGTCCCGATGCGAAAGCCGTGAAGGTGGCCGAACCGGAAACGAAGGACGCAGAAGCGCCGTACTCTTCGTCGTCGTCATCGGTGGCGAAAACAATCTTGACGCTTGCATCGCCGAGCGCAGCGTTAACGCCAGCAACGACGTTCTGGTCGTCGCCACGTCTTTCGACGCCGATCCCGAATCCGACATCGCCGATGCTGTAGCTCATGGCTCCACTCAACGCCTGATCACCTGCCGGTCCAGGGTTGTCCGCCGACGCGTGCAGCGAGAGATCGCCCATG
>JAJDVJ010000001.1 GCA_022826205.1 Silicimonas sp.
ACGTTGCGGTAGAGCAGCGAGATGTCCTTTTCCTGCCCCGCGAGCCAGAGCAGGATGCCGGGTGCGGCGATCAGCCCGAAGAAGACCGGGAGCCCGATCGCCAGGAACAGCAGGAAGGCGGGGAGGAACCAGATCAGCATGTCGCGCCCTACTCAGCCATGATCTCGTCTTCGGGCGGCCCGAGGTCGGCCAGGTCGTCCCCGCCGCCCAGAACCGTGATGAGCGAGCGAAGGAACAGTTCCACGTTGACCACGAACAGCAGGACGACGCCGACGAAGAACGACATCATCATCCACCGCCGCGGCACCTTCACCCACTCCAGGTCCAGGTTGACGTAGTAGAGCGATGCCGTCTTGGCGCGCGACATGAAGCCCGTGACCTCGCTCAGGCCAATGTCGATGCCCCAGCCAAGAACGATTCCGGCGATGGTCAGAAGAAGCAAGGAGAGCACGGCGGCAGCGCGCTCAGGAAGGGCGCGGACCAGCATGTCGATGGCGACGAATCCGCCACGGCGATAGGCCAGGGGAGCGATCAGGCCGGTCATCCAGAGCATGGCGAAGCGCGCGGCCTCGTCGGGCCAGGGCAGGGGGTTGTTCAGGACGTAGCGGAAGAAGACCTGGATCAGGATGGCAACGACCATAAGCGCGATCGCGACGATCGCGACGGCACGGCCGAGCTGCAGCACGAATTCGTTGAAAGCCTGAAACGGAAGCAAGAGCCAGTGCAGCAGCTTCATTCCGTACTCCTTGTTCCCGTCCCGTCTGGCCTGACGTGCTCCGCGTCGGGCGGCCTCGGACTCGTGGCCTACATGAATCGGGCGGGCGCCGTTGTGTCCGATGCAGGACCACTCGTGGGAACTTGCTGACACAATTGCAACGGACCATCAAGGGAACACGGGTGCGACGTGGAGCGATTTCGGGGGCAGCCTTGCCGCCCCGCCCGTGTCTCCGGCATGGCGTGCTACGGATGATGTGCCGCCGTCGCGGCTCCCTTGGCTGAGATTTCGGTGCTGTCACCGGCTGGGCTCATTCGGTGCATCGAGGAGTCAAGGCGCTCATTCAGGTCCGGATTTCGGTGTTCGCGCGACCTCGGACAGCCAAACCATCGGTCGTCGGAGGGCGGATACGCAGGACGGTTTGTCCAGATCCGGACCGCCACGTGCATTTTTCACAGAAACCATCTATTCAGATACGTTTTTCATGTGTTAGAAACAAAATTCATGGAGAGCCAAGTCTCCGAACAAAATTCGCAACGAGGGAGCAAAATTCATGCCACCCGGTCATAAGGTACAGTTTTCAGGCCCCAGAAACGTTTTTCTGGAACGTCGCCTTCCGGAGACCGCAACCCTCGCCGGCTATGGCGCGCTGATCGATGCCTATGGACTGGCGGTCCCGCTGCCCCGAAAACTGTCCGCGACGGGAAGTCGCCACCGAATTGTCGAAGACGATGCCTGGCGCATCATGACACCGCGTCACGCCCCTAGTGCGGACGTCGAAGGCCACCTCACCTTCGCACTCAAATACGAAGGGCTAGACCTGGCCGTTCTCAAGCGACTGTTCGCAGCCATTGGTCCTGACGCCATAGCAGAGATCGTGCGCAACAAGCCGACTGGCGGCTACGCAAGACGCATCTGGTTTCTGTATGAATGGCTTACAGGCGAGTGGCTGGATCTGCCGAATGCGGAAGGTGGTCGCTATGTTGCGGTTGTTGATCCGGAGCGGCAATTTGCGACCGAGGGAGAGAACGCTCCACGGTATCGCGTAAGAGACAACCTGCCGGGAACTCGAGACTTTTGCCCGCTTGTCTTTCGCACGCGGAAACTTGAAGAGTTCATGGCAATGGATCTGCCCGGGCGTGCCCGTGCAGTTGTGGCCGACGCGCCGCGTGACTTGCTCGCGCGAACGGCTGCGTTCCTGCTGCTGAAGGATTCTCGTTCAAGCTTTGCCATTGAGGGCGAACGGCCGTCACAAGACCGCATTCAACGCTGGGGTCGCGCCATCGGAGAGGCGGGCCGCCAACCGCTGGATCGAGATGAATTGTTGCGGCTGCAGGGGATTGTCATAGGCGACGCGCGCTTCACCAAGCTTGGATTCCGCGATGAGGGCGGCTTTGTCGGCGGGCATGACCGCGAGACGCGAATGCCCTTTCCCGACCATATCGGCGCGAGGCATGAAGATCTGCCATCCCTGACCGACGGCATGATCGCGTTTGACCAGGGTGCGTCGCGCCACTCCGACCCGGTCGTGGCTGCAGCGATCCTCGCGTTCGGTTTTGCCTATGTTCATCCGTTCGAGGACGGAAACGGCCGACTGCATCGCTACCTGATCCATCATGTCCTTGCGGGTCGCGGCTTCAACCCGCCCGGCGCGGTCTTCCCTGTTTCTGCAGCGATACTCGAGCGCATTGATGAGTACAGAACGGTCCTTGAAAGCTATTCCGCGCGACTGCTGCCGCTGATCGAGTGGGAGCCGATGGAGGGATTCAACGTGCGGGTCCTGAATGACACGGGAGATTTCTATCGCTTCTTCGATGCGACCCCGCACGCGGAATTCCTCTATTCATGCGTTCGGAAGACGATAGAAGAAGACTTGCCATCAGAGGCTGCATTCCTTCGAAACTATGACGCGTTCAGAGGTCAGATCGAGTCCATTGTCGATATGCCCGAACGCACCATCGACCTGCTGTTCCGTTGCCTCCAGCAGAACGGCGGCACCCTTTCACGTCGTGCCAGGGCGAGAGAATTTCGGGCATTGACCGAGGATGAAACGGCGCGGATCGAACGTGCCTATGCAGAATCAATGATTGCTGGCGAGGTAGCCTCGGATGCATCTGTCGGATGACGATTGAGAACTTTCGAAACTTTTCCAAACCGGACGCGGCCCTCGCCGGCCGCGTCGATTTGGCGGGCGAGAACAAGGTCGGAAAATGCATCCTGATGCATGCCCTCAGACGGCAGTTCGACCCATCTTTGCCTGAAGACGTCAGAGATCTCGGCCAGGAGGAATTTCGGGACGGCGTTGGTGGTCCTGGGCGAAGCTAAAGAGATGGTTGTCAGTGTCGAGATCAAGGGCTTCGATACCGACCTGGATGTCCTGTCTCACTGCGTTTCTGCACCCTTTCCCCCAAGACTTGCGATGGTGCTGCTGTCTGACAAGCAAGATCAAGGCAAGGGCTCGCCTGATGGACGCGGCGCGGAAACCCGGTTGCGATGGCGTGGACCCTGTACGGGTGTTGCGACCGCATGGCGCACGGCCTGTCCTTGCTTGCGCGGGCCATAATGTCCGGATCGCAGCAAAGCGCCACGTTGTCCGGAGACCTGCAGCATGTGTTGCGGACCGCTTTCCCGGCCACTGGCGAACCCTTGGCTTCCGAGGTAGTTACGCAATCCATGTCGCTTCCCGTTGCAGAGTTTTCCGAAGATCAGGCCGAGGCCTTTGATCGCATCGCCGAAGTGATGCTGGCTGCGGGCATCAACATCGAGAAATCGGTCGCAAAGCGGCGCCGAAGGTCTGAACGGAACGTGGTGGCCGTGATCGGCAAGGCCGGATCGGGCAAGACGTTGCTGCTGGCGCGTCTCGCCGAAGCCCTTTGCGAAGCGGGAGTTGAGACCGTCGGCGGAGACTACGAGGGGCGGCGGGCAAGGGATGCACGCACGCTGGCCATTCTCGCGCCGACGAACAAGGCGGCGAGCGTGCTGCGGTCGCACGACGTGCCGGCAACGACGATACACCGAGTTCTCTACACGCCGGTCTACGACCCGGAATACGAGAAGATCGCCGAGTGGCTGGCAGGCCGTCGCATGAAGCCCAAGGTCGAGGGAGTGACCGAGGACGCGCTGGAACGTGCGGAGGAGTTCTACAAGAAGCAGCCCTCGATACCGGGCGCTCTGGCCGTCGCGGGCGTGAAGGGTTCGGATTTCATAAAGGGGTGGCAGCGACGTGACGATCCGCTGGACATCGGGTTCGTGGACGAGGCGTCCATGCTTGACGCCGAGCAGTTCAAGGACCTCCAGGAGATATTCCCGACACTCGTGATGTTTGGCGATCCGGCCCAGCTTGCGCCCGTGAACCAGTCAGGCGAGATGGTCTTCGACTCGCTCCCCCGGCCCAGCAAGCTCTCTCTCAGCCGCATCCATCGCCAGGAGATGGACAATCCCGTGCTTGAACTGGCTCATGCCCTGGGCGACGAGGACCTGACCTTCGAGGAATTCGGGCGGATGGTCGAGGACGTCGCCAGGAACGACAGCCGGGTGGTGCTTGCCTCCCGCGTCGATGCGACCCTGATGGCGCGGTCTCCGGTGCTCGTCTGGCGAAACGCGACAAGGATTCGCCTGATACATGCGTTCCGGTCCGCCCACGATGCACCGCCGGACCAGCTTCTTCCCGGCGAGCCCCTGATTTGTGACGGGATCGAGTTGCCTTTCAAGCATCGGATGAAGCGGCTCGATCTTGAGGCCCGGGGCCTGATCAAGGGTGCCCAGACAATCTTCCTTGGCCCCGGTGGCCGCTCGGGGTTTGCGCGTATGCACGTGATCGGGGCGGCGGAGCCACAGGTGTCCGCGGCGTCGATCATCAAGATCGAGATGCCAGAACAGGATGAACCGAACATTCTCACGGCGGCGCAAATGGGCGCCACGTTCCTGCATGGTGCGGCGGTGACGATTCACAAGGCGCAGGGGTCGCAGTGGAAGGACGTGCAGGTCTTTGCACCCGATCTCTACTCGGCGTATCGCTCCGAGCGAATGGAGGCCGGCATTCCGCTCTGGAAGCGATTGGCGTATGTGGCGATCACGCGGGCGGAGGAGCGGCTGCACTGGGTGACGCGTTACATGCTGGGAAGGCCTGACGCGCCCCTTGCTACAAACGATCTGGAGAAGCGGATGGCGCCTCTGGCGCTTTCGGCAGAGGAGAAGACATGAGCAGGACAATCATCATCACCGGTGCAAGCCAGGGAATCGGCAAGGCAACGGCTGAAACATTCCTGGAAGCGGGCTGGACCGTGGGTTGCCTGGCGCGGAGCGCCGACAAGCTGGCCCGGCTTTGCGATGGCCGGAACGAAGCGGTGCCGCTTGCTGCGGACGTGACGGACAGCGGCGCGGTTGATGCTGCATTTGCCGAATTGGCAGACAGGACGGGCCGGATCGATGCATTGTTCAACAATGCGGGCCGTGGCAGCCCTGCCGTTCCGATCGACGAGATCGACGATGCGACTTGGGAGAGCGTGCTCGCCGTGAACCTGACCGGAATGTTCAATTGCGCTCGTGCGGCGTTCAGGCACATGCGCGCCCAGTCTCCCCGAGGCGGGCGCATCGTCAACAACGGTTCGGTCTCGGCCTACGTGCCGCGCTGGCGATCGGTGCCGTACACGGCCACCAAGCACGCGGTGACGGGACTGACTCGAAGCCTGTCCCTGGACGGACGCAAATTCGACATTGCCTGCGGCCAGATCGACATCGGCAACGCGCTGACCGAGATGACCGAGGACATGGCGGCAGGTCGCCCACAGGCGGACGGGTCCCTGCAACCGGAACCAACGATGGACGTCGGCCACGTCGCGCGGTCGGTTCTGCACATGTGCGAGCTGCCGCTCGACGCGAACGTCCAGTTCATGACGGTGATGGCGACCAGGATGCCTTACATCGGTCGCGGTTGAGCAGGATCCCGTCCTGGCGACCTTCGACCGGACTCGATGTCGGCGCACCCCGCCGGTCTTCGGCAAGTTCTTGACGAAGCGTGCCTGAAGCTCACGTTCGGAAGACGCGGAAGGCTGTGGAGGCGCCCCAGCCCGCCATGATGGCGATGGTCAGCGACATGATCCCGTAGATCAGCGGATTCTCGCGTGAGAGCCTGAACAGGAAGCGCTCCAGGCCGACCTTCTGGACATCGATCGCAGTTTCGAACATGTCGACGACCTGTCCCTTCCGGGTCAGGAAGAACCGTGCGCGGTAGTCGCCTTCGTGGAGATTCGCGGGCAGACGCATCGACGTCGAAAACAGGGTCTGCTGATCGAACTTGATGGTGCCGATCCTGGACTGGTAGAGATTCTGGCCCGTGCGGATGCGGATCAGCGCTTCGGTGAAGTCCTCTGAGCCGGCGATCGTTGCGCCGACCGAACGGATCGCCCGAGGCGTCGAGATGTCGTGGCGCAGGTCTTCGACATCGCTTATGGCTGCGTCCCAGGGTGCCGACGTGGCGACCGCGTAGAAACTGGGCGCGCTGTCCACGTCCACGGAATCGGCGTTGACCCAGATTCCGAAGCGGCGGGATTTCCGGCGGAAGGTAAAGTTCAAGACCGCTTGAGACAGAAGTTGCTCCTATAGCGGTTCGTCGATTTTGACCAAGTCCCACAGGTTTGGCAGTTCGCTGTCCGGCAGACGGGTGATCTTCTGGATGCCCTTCGGCAGGTCTCCGGCAATCTGCATGTTCATTGCAATTCTCGTCGCTCGTGCCTCACCGGTGGGCGGAGGGCCCGGCCGATAAGCGGTTTACAAATCAGTGATGGGGTTTGATCATGACTCACCGATATCGCCATCGTGACTGTAAATTCACTTTGCAATTGATTTACAAACGCGAAAAAAAAGAATATAATTGTAAATCGATAGAAAGGAACAAGCCCATGATTGGTCACAGGCTACGGATCGCTCGTGCCGCTGCCAGTCTCTCACTGCGCGATCTGTCGGCGCAGATCGACGGATTGGTCACGGCTCAGGCGATTGGCAAGTACGAACGCAATGAAGACATGCCCCGTTCGGGTGTGCTGCTCGCTCTGGCGGATGCGCTGCACGTCACGGAAGAGTACTTGCTCAGTGACGACGAACTGGTGCTGGAGGGTGTCGAGTTCCGGACAAGACCGAACACGACGGCGCGCGAGGAGGCCGCGATCGAGGCGAGCTCCATCCACCTTCTGGAACGTTATCTCGCTGTTGAGGACTTGCTTCACCTCAAGAGTGTCGACTGGGAGAAGCCGCGAAGCGCACCGTACCCCGTAAGCGACATTCGCGATGCGGAAGATGCCGCGAGATCGGTGCGCGCAGATTGGGGCTTGGGCAATGATCCGATCCCGCAGCTCGCGGAGCTGCTCGAGGAACGCGGAATCAAGGTGCTCTCCCTGGCTCTTCAGAACATGGACGGCCTGGCGGCGAAGGTCCGGCGCAAAGACCACATGGCTGCAAGAGTTGTCGTTGTGAAGCGCGACGCTTGGTCAGAGCGCAAGCGGTTTACGCTCGCGCATGAGCTTGGACACATGGTGATCAACCCGGCTCCCGGGATGAGTGACGGCGAAATCGAAAAGGCGGCGCACAGATTTGCGGGCGCTTTCCTGATGCCGGCCGACACCCTGCGTGCGGAAATGGGGTCCAGTCGATCTTCCGTTTCCATCGGCGAGCTCGTTGGATTGAAGGTTCGGTTTGGTGTCTCGATCCAGGCGATCGTCTATCGTTGCAAAGATCTGGGCATTCTGAATCAGAGCGCATTCGAGCGTCTCTTCAAGCTCTTCAACCAGCGTGGCTGGCGGAAACCGCCCTATGCCGAGCCCGGGGCCATTTCGCCGAAATGGGAGGAGCCGAAGCGATTTGAGCGCCTGTGCTTCAGGGCCCTTGGTGAGAACCTGATTGGGGAACCAAGAGCCGCGGAACTGCTGGGAATCTCGGTGCGCGAACTTGATGCCAGACTGGATAGCGAGGTTCAGTAGCGGTGGAAGTCCTCGTTTCGGATACGTCGGTGATCATCGACCTCGATCGTGGCGAACTTCTCGACCACTTGTTCGGCCTGCCCTACGAGTTTTGCGTTCCTGACCTGCTGTACAAGAAAGAACTCGCAGGCAACCTTGGGGATCGGCTTCAGGCGTTGGGTCTGAACGTTGTCGAACTGATGCCAGAAGAGCTGTCGAGAGCGGCAACCCTGCGTCGTCAGGTCAAAGTGCTTTCAACGCCCGACACATTTGCATTCGCGCTCGCGCAGGCGCGGCGCTGGACTTTGCTGACCGGGGACCGCGCTCTTCGTGATCTTTGTGTCCAGCAGGGCGTCGAGATGCACGGCGTGCTTTGGGTCATTGCTGAACTCAACCGGGTCGGCGTGACCGATGCCGGGGTTCTTCACGCTGCACTGACCACCATCCAGGCGCATCCGAGATGTCGCCTACCTAAGGCAGATGTCCGAAGCACTCTCGCCGCGCTCTGCGGCAAATGAACAGGAGGCTGACCCCAAGCAGGCTAGGCGCACCGTCGAGCGGTTGTGGCGAGGGATCGAGAACGTCGGGGGCTCTAGGAAGAGGGGAGTCGACGCCGGAACCGTCGGCAGGTATCGAATTGGCGGAAACCAACGCCATGTGGATGGATTGCAGGATGAGGCCGAGCGACAGAACGAATGAACGAGCACCCTGACTTGCTGCGGACCGCGGGCCGTCGCACCGGTGATTTCGCAGTGACCAGACGCACCGCGGCCCTTGCGCTGGCCGGCGCGCTCGCACTCATCATCGGACTCTGGGAACTTTCGGGTCGGGGATCATTGAACCCGATCCTGCAGCCGGCCGAGGCTGCCGCCAAAGAGATCTCGGTGGCCTCGGCAGGAACCTATGTTGCGCTTCGGACAATCAATGCGGCCTTGTCTGCTGCGCAGGAAGTGGAACTGGGCGCCTCGTTCGGAGTGCAGACCACGCTGCAACCCTTCAAGTTCCTGGAGCCGGTCGATGACATGGTCGAACGCGTGGCCGACGTGATATTTGCAGTAGCCGCCTGTGCTGCACTGGCGGCAGTCGGCTTTGCACCGGTGGCTGCTCTGGGGATCATGCTCTTTGGCCTTGGTCTTCTTGCCCTTGCGAGCAGTGGTTTGAGTCCGCCTCTTGCGAAGGTCATGCACTTTGGCCGCGTTGCCACGCGGTTCGGCGCGGTCCTCGGATTCGTCATGCCATTGGGCTTCATGCTGGGCGTCGAGCTGGGCGCGCGTCTGACCGAGCCGCAATGGCAGGCAGCCATGGCGCAGTTGGACGCCGTGGCGGCTGCGGCCAGGATGGAGACCGGAAGCCAAGTGAGTGCCAGCGACGTGGAGCCGGAGCAGTCATCCGGCCCGCAGGGTCTGTTCGACCGGCTGCAGGGACGGCTGCAGACCGTGGGCGAGGGAGTTGGCGATGCCGTCAAAACGGTCGGTCGCTACAGCGAGACGGCGTCGGTGTTTCTGTCGGAAGCCGATGGCTTGCTCAACGCAATGCTGGTGATCATTGGTGTTCTCGCCCTGCGCATGGTGGTGCTGCCCGCGCTGCTTCTTTGGATTTTCATGATCTTGATGCGTCGCAGTTTCGAAATCGATGATGCCCGGGTCACGGACTGAGGTTGCGCCCGCTTCAATGGCGCTGGCGTGCTTTCCGTGATCGGATCGGTATGCACCGAGCCCGGGGCAAACCGTCGGTCAGCCCTTTCCGTTTCCCAGAGCCGGTCGGAAGAAATCCCCGGCGCACAGATAGTGCCAGTTTGTGAACGGGTCACCGGATCGTTGAAACGTACAGCCAAGTGCCACGAACCCGCTTCCTGCGTAGAGGACGGTCGTGGCGCAGTTTGTAGGGCGGCGCCTCCAAGTCGCGAGCGAGGTACAGGCGCACGTTCTTGCGGTCGAAGCCCGTCTCTCGGGCGATCGCGGCGATGCTGAGCCCTTGCCGCTTCAGGTCGTGGATCATGATTATGTCCTTCGGTTTGATCATTGTTGTCGTCTCCAAGGCCTTGCTGCTTTGGAAGCAATTGGGTGCATCCTGTCGCGCCTGCCCAGACCCTGGGGCCGGCATGCGGACCCCAGGGTCTGGGCGTCTGCGCCCGAGAGTGGGGATTTTTGCTTTGGCGCTTTTGGGGGAGAATTGACTTGGCACTGACAAGCCCGGTGAACAGCGCGATGCCCTCGTCGAGGATCTCGGGCATGACATTGCCCTTGCGGCCGATCCCCCAGAGCTTGAGCGCCAGAAGCGCCCTGAGGGCGCCGTTCGCCGGGATCATCCCCGATCCGGGAAGGTTGGCCGCCACCTCCTCCTGGTCCATGCGCGCCAGGTCGAACGCGAACAGGAACAGGCCGCCGAAGACGGTCCTGAACTGTCGCGGGGCCAGGCCCAGCGCCTTCCTGTCGGCGGTCGATTTCTTCTCCACCGCCAGCATCCGTCCGGGCGTCGGCGCGGCAGCCTGGAGACGCCGGCATGGACGACTTCGGCGGGGTTGTTCACCCGGTTCAGGAAATCCCAAACAGGAAAGGCTGACCACGCACAGAAAAGTCCGCCCTGTCTGGGCTTCCGTGAAACGGCTCTTTCGCATCTGTCTGCTCTTTCAAGAGATTGAGCAAACTTTGCATTGGAGCGAGGGAAGGTTCGGGGGGCAGGCCACAAGCCAAAGGCGTTAGGGCAGGCAGCTTGCCAACTCCGCCTCTACCTCCTTCGGGTCGTGTTCCAGCCCCGCACGCAACCCTTGCGCCATGTCCCCGGGATAAATGTCGTCCTCGTCGCCCGTCTCCAGCCCGTTGAGCGTGGCGCGTACCACATCCGCCGGATCGAGCTTGGGCGGCGGGAAGTTCTTGCTCATGTCGGTGTCCACTGCACCGGGCATGACCGCGAACACTTTTGTTCCTTGCGCCTTCAGCTCTGCCCGAACCGCCTGAGTCATGCTCAGGCTTGCTGCCTTCGACGCACAAAGCGTACCCATCATCGGAAGTGCAACCCGGCTGAGAATCGACAGCATGTTGACAATCGCGCCACCGCCGTTGGCCTTGAGCACTGGCGCGAAAGCGCGGATCATTGAAAGCGTGCCGAAGTAGTTCACCTCCATTTCACGGCGGGCGTCTTCCATGGAGGGGTTCTTCAGTGCGCCGGTATTGCTGTTGAAACCGGCGTTGTTGATCAAGAGAGTCACATCACCAGCTTCGACCGCGGCCTTGGCCACCGCATCGGCGTCGGTGATATCAAGCGCAACCTTGACCACGCGTGGGTCGTCCGGCAGCGCCGCCACATCTCGCGCAGCGGCATAGACCTTTGCCGCGCCGCGCAACAAGAGCGCCTCTACGAAACGAGCACCGATGCCGCGATTGGCCCCGGTAACAAAGACGGTGGCGTTCTCAATGTCCATGGCAAAGGGTCCTTTCACGGTTTCGGCGAGCCAATCGGGGTCGTATTCCGGCGACGGCGCAGCGCGCAGCAGTTTCTTAGTGTAGCTGTGGCTCGGAGATTCGAACACCCGCCTGACGGGGCCGTCCTCGCGGATCTTGCCGCGCTGCATTACCAGCACCCGGTCCGCGAGCGAGCGTACCACGGCCAGATCATGGGTGATAAAGAGGACCGACAGGCCCCGCTGGTCGCGCAGGTCCAGCAGCAACCGAAGGATGCGCGCCTGATTGGAGACATCGAGGCCCGAGACAACTTCGTCGGCGATGATGAGCTTCGGCGCGCCGGCCAGCGCCCGCGCGATGCCCACCCGCTGGCGTTGTCCGCCCGAGATGCGATGGGGGTAGAGACCCTTGAACTCTGACGTAAGGCCCACCTGATCGAACAGTTCGTCCACGGTGGTCGCCGCGCCAAAATTCCTCAGTGGCACATCAAGCGACTGTCCGATCGAGCGGCGCGGGTTCAGCGACGACAGCGGATCCTGAAAGATCATCTGGATGTCTTTGCGGTACGCTCGCCAGCGCGGGTACCAGGCACGGTCCTTGGTGCGGATCGTGGCAACATTGCCCGGGTCGACGATGGGTTGACCCTGGAACAGAAGGCTTCCGGCCTGGATCTGGGTCAATCCTGCGATGGCCCGGCCCAATGTTGTCTTGCCTGAGCCACTCTCGCCCACCAATGCCAGGATCTCGCCTGGTTGCATCGTGAAATTGATGTTCGACAAGATGGGATAGCCCTTGTCATCCTTGCGCAGGAAGCGGCGGCGCATGCCCAAGCGGACCCCGAGCCCTCGTGCCTGCAGGAGCGGCTCAACCATCACCGGCCCCCGCAATCATGCGCTCGATCAAGGCAGTCGGCACCGGTTCGAGCCCCTGCCCCGCCTGATCGGGACGCGGGGTGGCCGCCAGGAGCGCTTGCGAATAGGCGTGGCCGGGCCGGTTGATGAGATCGGTGCAGGCGGCCTGCTCGATCACCCGCCCGCCATGCATCACGGTCACAGAATGGCAGATCTTGGCCACCACGCAGAGGTCATGCGTGACAAACATCAGACCCACGCCGGTTTCGCGCTGCATCTCCCGGATCAGGTTCAGGATGTCCTTCTGCACAGTGACATCCAGTGCGGTTGTGGGTTCGTCGGCGATCACGAGCTTGGGACGCGAGGCGAAGGCCGCTGCGATGAGCGCACGCTGGCGCATGCCGCCGGAGAGCACATGCGGGAAGGATTTGGCAACCTTGGTCGCGGAAGGAATGCGCACCGCGTCAAGCCAGCGGATAACTTCCAATTTGGCGTCAACTGTGCCTCTGGGCAGCACCTCTGCAAGCTGCGCAGAGATCGTCCGGCAGGGGTTGAGCGCGCTCAACGGGTCCTGCGGGATCAGCGCCATGTCGCGTTTCAGAAGTGCACGGCGGGCGCGCGGACGAAGTGCCAACAGGTCCGTTCCACCAAGCCGGATCGCACCACCCGTTACTGTGACGTCGCGGGGCAAGACCCCCAAGATCGCCTTGCCCAACATCGACTTGCCGGCGCCGCTCTCGCCCACGACGCCCGCGATCTCGGAAGCCTCAATTGTCAGGTTGACGCTGCGCAAAACGGGGGTGCCGCGCAGGCCGAGCGACAGGCTATCGACCTGCAACAAGCTCATTTGCGCAGCACCGGATCAAGGTAGAACCGCAGCGCATCGCCTGTCGCGTTCAGCCCGAGGATCGTGATCACCAGCGCGCCCACAGGGAAGGCCATGACCCACCAGGCCTCGTTGATGACGCGGCGGCCCTCGGCAATCATGTCGCCCCAAGTCGCCGCGCCCGAGGACACCGAGAGCGAGACGAAGCTGAGGATTGTCTCAACCGTGATCGCGATGCCGATCTCGAAGAAGAAGAGCGTGACCAGCAGCGGCAGCACGTTGGGCAGCACCTCTCGTATCAGGATCGACAGGTCGCTGCCGCCGGTGATGCGAGCGGCGTCGATATAGTCTCGGCTGCGTTGCTGCAGCACGTCGGCGCGCACAACGCGGGCAAACCGCGTCCAGTCGATCACCGCCACCACGATGATCACCGATGTCAGTGTCGTGCCCAGCATCGCCACCAGGATGATCGACAGCAAAACGGGCGGGAAAGACAGCCACACGTCCACGATCCGGCTGATGACGTTGTCGACCCAGCCGCCATAGAACCCCGCCAACGCGCCCAGGATCACCCCCGCCAGCGCTGCGAGGCAGGCCACCGACACGCCCACGATCACCGCCAGTCGTGCGCCGTAGATCAGCCGCGAGGTCACGTCACGCCCCAAGCTGTCAGTGCCCAGCGGATAGGCCCAGGCGTTCTCGATGCCGAAATAGGCCAGATCATCGTTCAGCCAGGCGGGTGGCATGTTGATCAGAAAGAGATCGTCAAGCGTGGGGTCATGCGGCGCGATCCAGGGCGCGAAAAGCGCCGCGATCAGCAGCGTTCCGATTGCCGCGCAGCCAAAGACCATCCGCAGAAGGGAGATCTTCTCGGCCGAGCGCTCCAACCCGGTACCGCCGCCTCCCCGACCTTTCTCAAGGGAAAAACTCTCAACACTGCTCATCGCTCCGTCCTCAGGCGGGGATCGGCGGCGCGATAAAGTTCATTGCTGGCCAGGTTGATCAGGATGAAGATCAGCGCAAAGACCAGCACGATCCCCTGGATCAGCGGAAGGTCGCGGTTGATAACCGCGGAGATCGCAGTGGAGCCGATGCCGGGCCATGAAAACTGCCGTTCGATAAGCACGGTGCCGCCGATGAGGAATGTCAGTTGCACCGAGGTGAGCGCGATGGTTGGAATCATGGCATTGCGCAGGGCTTCGCCCAGGACGATGGCAAGCCTGCTCTTGCCCTTTGTCTGGGCGAGCATGACATAGTCCTGCGCCATCGCCTCTTCCAGCGCGCCCTTCAGCACCCGGGTGATGCCCGCCGCCAAAGGCAAGCTGAGGGCCAGCGCAGGCAGGACCGCGTAGCGCATGAGTTCCGCGAAGGCGTCAAAGCGGAACGTGACCAGCGACTCCAACAGGTAGAAATTCGTGGCGAAATCCTGCGCCGTTCGTGGGTCGAACCGGCCTGAGATGGGCATCATCGGCGCAAAGAGCGTCACCGCCAGGATGAAGATCAGCGCCCAGAGGAAATCGGGGATCGCTTGCGCCAGCCCCGCCAGCCCATCGATGGCCAGCGTCGCGCTGTCCACTTGCAGCCAGACCGCCAGGATGGAGAAGGCGAAGGCCAGCACCAGAGCGATGAGGCTCGCCAGCAGCACCAGTTCCAGCGTGGCGGGCAGGCGGTCGAGGATGATCTCCATCACCGGCAAGCGGAACTGCGTCGACATCCCGAAATCCAGCCACGCGACGTTGCGCAGCCAGATCACGTATTGTGCGGGAATCGACTTGTCGAGCCCGTAGAGCCGCTCAAGATTGGCGCGCACCTCGTCCGTTGCGCCTGGTGGCAGCATCATCGAGATCGGGTCTCCGGGTACCAGCCGCAGGATCACGAAGATCACCACCGACACCCCGAGAAGCGTCAGGAAGATTGATCCAATCGTAACGAGCAGGCGGGCCATTTCAGAATGCAGAGTCACCTGTCCCGGACCTGATCCTGGACCTCAACCCTTGGTCTGGCGAGGTCCCGGGTCGGGCCCGGGACGAAGTCGAGCTTAGTTGCTGCTGACGTTCTGAGGCAGCAGGAAGTTCGCCACATGCGGCGTGACAGACAGCCCGTCGCGATAGATGATCGGCTGTACGAACTGCAAGAGCGGGATCACCATCGCGTTCTCGGCGATATAGGCATCTACCTTTTGATAACCTGCGATGCGTGCGTCCTCGTCTTCCTCGCCCCAGAGCGGCCCGATCATCGCGTCCACGTCATCGGTGTCCCATGTCGAATGCGGCGAGGGGCCGAACATCGAGAACCCGGTCGAGGTCGAAGGGTCACCGATGGAGTTGCCCCAGTTGTAGAAGGCCGCCGGCGCCAAGGCGTCGCGGGCCCTCAGATCGAAATGCTTTGCGATTTCATAGACCTCGATTTCGGCCTCGATGCCTACACGTTTCCACATTCCTGCGACCGCCTGGATCATTTCGTAATCCTTGGGCTTGAAGCCGCGGGTGGTCTGGATCTTGAACTTCACCGGATTGTCAGGGGAATAGCCAGACGCCGCCAGCAGTTCCTTGGACATTTCGGGGTCATAAGCCACGGTTGTCTCCGCCGTGAAGGCCGCGTACTCAGGTGCCTGCAACGTGTCTATGGGCACGCCGTAGCCGCGCAGGAGCCGGTCCACGATCAGGTCCTTGTTGATCGCATGGGCGGCGGCCTTGCGGACATTTGCGTCCTCCATCACGCCCACATCGTTGATGAAGATCATGCCGATGTCAGAGACTGGCGTGGTTACCCCATTGAGTCCGTCCTTGGCGGCGAGGCGGTCGTATTCCTCGTACGGGATCTCCAGTGTGATGTCAGACGCGCCGGTCTCGACCTCGGCCACGCGGGCAGAGGCGTCGGGGAGGAACTTGAAGATCACCGTCTCGAACTCGGGTGCGCCGCCCCAGTATTCGTCATAGCGCTTGAGCCGCACGAAAGAGTTCGCCACGTACTCGTCGACCATGTAGGGGCCAGAGCCGATGGGGGCCTTTTCGAAGCCCTCCGCGCCGACCTCGGTGTAGTAGTCCTTGGGCAGCACATAAGCGGTCAGGAAAGCCATCCACTTAAAAATCGTGGGGTCAAAACGCAGCACATCCGCCTCGATCCTGTTGCCGTCCACAGTGAAGTTCCCAAGCGTCGACCACAGGAACTGGATCGGGTTGCCTGTCTCTTCCTTGCCTGCGCGTTCCAGCGACCATACAACGTCCGCAGGCGTCACCGGATCGCCGTTGTGCCAGGACGCACCCTCTCGCACCTCCATGAAGACTTTCGAGCGGTCCTCGTTCCAGCCCCACTCGGTCAAGAGCCCTGGGCGGAAGGACAGATCCGGGTTCTGGTCGATATACTGGTCATAGACCGACTTGTAGATCGACTGGATCGTGGGGTTCACCGCCGAGACACCCACGGTGGCGTCCCAAGACGGCAGCGACACGTTATAGGCTATCGTCAGCGTAGAGTCGTCAGCAAAGGCGACATTCGCCGCCAGCGCCGTACCAGCCAAAAGGCCCAACAGCTTTTTCATGTTTTTCTCCCTGATGTTCTTTATTGCTTAGATAGGCTTGCCTTCGCTTGAGGCCCAATTGGCCATCAGTTCGTTTGAAGGCAGGGTCTCGTCCACCAGCTTTCTTGCGGTCTCCTGGCCCGCCACTGGCAGACCCGCTGGATCAAGCGCACCGATCTGCACCAGCACAGAGGCCTGATCCCAGTAGATATGCTCGTGATAGAGCTTGTCGCCACGGAAGTTCACGATCGCCACAAGCGGGATCTCGACATATTTGCCGGTCGGCGCGACGCCCGGCAGCATCCAGTCGATCTCACGGTCATGGGTAAAGCAAAAGAGCATCTCATCGACCAACCGGTCGGTGCCGATCGTGCGCGAAATCGGGATCAGCTTGGTGTCGTCGGGGTTGGCGTCGACGAAGTGGTGCTTGTAGAAGCGCGACAGGTGCTTGTAGCCCACCCCGCCGGTCATGGTCGGGATGTGGTTGACGTAAGGCTCGGCCACCATTGTCTTCATGGTCTCATGAACGTCGCGGGTGGCGAACTCGTAATAGCAGTGCATGTCCCACAGGTGGCTGAGGTCATAGATCGGCCCCAGCACCTTGCGCAGCAGCGTCAGCGAGCGCGAATAGGCCATCATGGTCGAGGGCTTGTCGAAGCTGTCGCGGCCATGGGTGGCAAAGGCGTGGTCGACGCCCGCGTAGTCGTAGAACTCGAAGTCGGGGCGGTCCGCAAAGGCTTCCTTGATCTTTGTGACGGCCTCGGGCGGGGCGAACTTGTCGAGCTCGGCGGCATGGAAGACCATCGGGCAGGTGATGTTCTTGCCCTCGTCGAGGCTCTCCTCGATGGCAACGCCGTAGTAGGACACCGCGCAGTCCACATCCGTCCGCGCCGCCGTCAGATAGGCGAGCTTGCCGCCCAGGCAGTAACCCAGCGCGCCAACCTTGCCTGCGACCTCGTCCATCCCGCGCATGTGGGCTATCGTGTCGCCGACATCCTTGATGCCCTGGTCCACGTCGAATTGCTGGTAGAAGCCGAAGGCCTTGCCGAAATCCTCCTCGGAGTAACCAAGGTTCACATCCGGTTCCATCCGCCAGAAGAGGTCCGGCACCAGCACGACATAACCCTCTTCGGCGAAGTGATCCGCCATCGACCGCATGTAGTCGTTGATTCCGAAGATCTCTTGCAGAAGCACCAGGCCGGGGCCCGAGCCCTTTTCTGGCTTTGTCATGTAAGCTTTGAACGTGCCGCCATCCGCGGCAGTCACATCAATGAACGAACCTTCGGCCATGCAAGCCCCTCCCATCGCTACAAAGGCCTTGGCCTCCGATTTTCCTGCATAGCAGATAGTATGAAGTCACGGAAGACGTCTCTATGTTATCGCCACGGCTGACTTTTCTTTGCGGGCCGGCAATTCATCCGGCACCGGATTCCGCTGTTTCGGCGACGATTCCGTGGCTCCGCTCCGGCCCGCCCGCCCTGTGGTTGACAGCGAAAACGCTGATCTGCCTGCCTGGCGTTGCCTGGCGGGTTCCGTCGACCTTGTCTGGTGCGGCCGATTGCGGGGCAACGCGACGGCCTTCGTGCGTGGCTGCGTGCGCCGGCTGAGCCTGAGCCAGTCGAGCACGAGTCTCGGGTTCAGGTTCCTGATCGACGACGCGACCGGCTTGCCGTGCCCGAGGACAAGGATTGAGTGCACCCCTGAAAGTGGTCCGGTCGCTTCAAGAGGTTTGGCGCATTCTTGACCTAACGCAAGGAGGACGGAATGAGCCGCAAGCGTCATTCCCCTGAACAGATTGTCGGGATGCTTCGCGAAGCGGAGGTATCTCTGTCCCACGGCCAGTCGGCCGGCCAGGAAGAAATCAGCTTCGGCGCTGGCTTGGCGATGGCATCAGCGGATGACCGAACGAACGCACCAGTGCTCACCCGATTGCGCATCTCGGGCAGTGATCCGTTTTTTTGCGAACCCAATGTCAAGGCCTGCAAGGGCCAACCAAGAGTCGCTTACACAGAGGGTTAGCGCAGAACGACCACAGCGCACTCGGCGTGGCGGACGACGCGGGCCGCCGTTGATCCCAGTAGCAGGTGCGACAAACCGGGCCGGTGCGACGACACCACTATACAGTCCGTCTTGTGCTTGCTGGCCCATTCGAGAATGGTGTTCGTCGGATGCCCTGACAGAACTTGAACTTCGATATCATCGCCGAAGATCTCTGCCTTGATCGCGGAGGTCTGGTTCGACAGGTTTTTTTTCATCTGTTCGGCAGAAAAGTAAGACCCGACATATGATGGCAATTCTTCCAGCACCGAAAGAACGGTGATCTTTCCGCCATCGGCCAAAAGGCGACGCGCGGTGTCAAGCGACTTTGCGTAGGCCTCGACGTGACCAGGGGCAACGGCGACGAGAATGTGAGTGTACATCTGAACCTCCGGGTTCTTTCGAGTGAAGGGCGCGTGCCACGTGACGAAAGCTGCGCCGGATCATTTGGCTGGCGATCGGGAGTGGCAAGAAGACGCGCCGTTGATGCCGGATTCACTTCAGCGCATAGGGCAGCCAAGTGGCGATTGCCGGGAAGAGGAAGACCAGCAACAGGCCGAAGATCTGGATCACCACGAACGGGCCAACTGAATTGTAGACATCTCCCATGCTGACATCGCTGGGCAGCACGCCCTTGATCCAGAAAAGCACGAAGCCGAAGGGCGGCGTCAGGTAGGCAATCTGGATGTTCACGATGAACAGGGCGCCAAACCACAGTTTGTCGATCCCCAGCTCGTCAATGATTGGAATGAACAGGGGCGTGCAGAGCAGGATTATCGCCCAATCATCCATCACCATGCCCAGCACCAGAATGATCAGCATCATCATCAGCAGGATGCCGGTGCCACCCCCAGGCATGGACAGCACGAGGCTGGTCAGCAGGTCCTGACTGCCCATTGAGTTGAAGACGTTGAGGTAAATGGTTGCACCGATCAGTATCCACAGGCCCATTCCGGACAGCTTGATCGTGGAGACGAGCGAATCGACGAGCACCTCCCTCGTGAGACGCCCGTAGACCAGATTGATGAGGAACGCGCCCGTCGCCCCAAAGGCTGCAGCCTCCGCCGGAGTTGCAATGCCGCCCCAGATCACGCCCAGCACGATGGCGATCAACAGGGCGAACGGCCAAATGCTGAAGACGGCCAGGAATTTCTCCTGGCGAGTGAACTTTTGATCCGCCGGAAGGGCGGGGCCCAGGTGGGGCTGTATCCGACAGCGAACACCGATGTAGATGACGTAAAAGGTTGCCAGCATCAGACCGGGAACAACCCCTGCCATGAACAGGTCACCAATCGAAACCTTGGCCAGCAGCCCGTAGAAGATGAACGGCACGCTGGGCGGGATCAATGCGCCGAGCGCGCCGCCCGCGGCGATTGAGCCGATCGCAATCGAACGGTCATATTTGTAGCGCATCATGGAAGGATAGGCGATCTGGCCCATCGTCGTGGTGGCAGGAGGCGTGATGCCCGTCACGGCAGCAAAGACCGTGCAAACCTGGACCGTGCCCATGGCCAGGCCACCGTGAATGTGCCCAATCAACTTGTAGACCGCGTCATAGGCGGCCTCGGCAACCCCCGAAAATCGTATGAGAGCCCCCATGAACAGAAACAGCGGCACCGTCACAAGCACCGAATTCCAGGGAGTCGAATAGAAGGCGCTGGGAACGGAGAGCAATGCGCGCGGCTCAAAGACCATGGCGAACAGAACCGCCGTGCCGCCCAGCCCGAACGCAACGGGCAATCCCATGAAGAGGAAGATGAACAGCACGATGAAATAGAGGGCAGTGATAAGTTCGAGGCTCATGTTTTCCGGTCCCGTGTCTCTTTGCTGTCTTCGGCCCGAGGCCGAAACCAGGGCGCAAGCGATCTGTTCGGCAAGGCTCCGCCCTTCGGGGTTCCATTGGCCCGGATCGGGCCAATGGTGTTGGCAAACTCAGCGATCAAGCCGCCAAGCGTTCCGGCTCAGTTGCCGGCGGCCTTGTCTTCCATGAACCTCTTGTAGATCTCCACGCCCTCGGCGTTGCCTGCGGACGCCGCAGCGACCTGCGGCCAGACTTCAGCGATGGATTTCGCGCGCATCCGTGCGATTTCCTCCTCAGAGAATTCAATCACTTCGCCACCGGCGTCACGCAGGATCTGAAGTGCTTCCTGCACACCGTCAGCGTGCAGTTTGCTGGTCAGGAAATACGTCTCCTCGAAGACGCCATCGATCTGCTCGCGCTGCCAGTCGGTCAAGGCGTTCCAGCTTTGCAGGTTGACAAAGATCTCCTGGTGCTGCGCAGGGTTCCAACCCGGCATGATCGCGTACGTGATCACTTCCTGAAACGACATGTCGTCGATGCCGCCCGTATCCCAATACGTGCCGTCTATGGTGCCCAGCTTGATTGCGGTGTAGATTTCACCAGCGTTCATGGAAACCGGCGCGCCACCCATGGTCGAGTGAAAGATGGCCTGCGGGCCACCTGCACGCATTTTCTTTCCATCCAAGTCCTCTAGCCTTTCTACCCGGAAGGTCGTGAACATGGCGTTCGGACCCTGGTTCGTCCAGCCGACCCAATGCAGGTTGCGCGCATTGGCAGCCGCTTGCACGATGTCACCGACGCGATAGTCGGGGTTGCCCCACATCACTTCCCAGGCTTCCTCGGTGTTGTTGGCACCCATGGCCATGCCAAAGGCCAGCATGCCCTCGGGCATGTCGCCGCCGTAAACAGACCCCCAGCCCGCATATCCGTCGGTCAGGCCTGCGGCAGCGGCGCCGAAGGCTTCAGCACCGCTGACCAGTGCGCCTGCCGGCTCCAAGCGGATCTTGACGGTGCCTTGGGTGGCCATTTCAACCGCTTCAATCCAAGGGACCACCCCGTTGTCCCAACCTGCATCGGTCTGGTCAAACGCGGGTTGGAAAGTCCATTCGGTCACGGTGTCCGGCGGACCATCCTGTGCCAGAGCCATGCCGCCGATTGCGGCAACGACCCCGGCCCACAGCGTGGTTTGCAGCATTCTGGTATGTTTCATTTTTTCCTCCTGTTTCATTGGGCATTCACTAATCGAACGAAGATGATCTGCCACGGCATTCAAGGCCGCCGGTCAGCGGCCAAGAGCGGTTCGAATGTCCTGAATAAGGTGTTTGACTACGATCAGAAGCACGAGTGCCCCACTGACCGGGATCGCGTACTTGATAGGGTAGATCGGGATGGGGACAGCGGTTGGCGTCCTTTGATTGAGCATCGCCGACAAGGATGCCGCCTCGTATCCCTTCCAGATCAGCACGACGAGGAACAGGATCGCGATGGGCGCAGTCAGGATATCAAGAATGGCCTTTGTGCGATCCCTGGCATTGGCATAGAACAGATCGAGCTTCACAAAGCTCTTGTGCTGCAACGAATATACCCCGCCGACACAGGCCAGTATGACCATGGCGGCCTGCAACGTCGTTCCGATCCACTGAGACGGCTGGTTCAGAACATAGCGCAGGAATACATCAGAAACGCCAAATGCCATGCAGTACAGGATCAAGAGCCAGCCGATCCATCCGAAAACCTCTGAAATCCAGTGCGTCAGCGCCTCCAGTCCCCGCGTCACCAAATCGTGTCCTTTCTCATTCTGACCTCTGCCTCACGCCA
Organism: Silicimonas sp.; assembly: GCA_022826205.1. GTDB lineage: Bacteria > Pseudomonadota > Alphaproteobacteria > Rhodobacterales > Rhodobacteraceae > JAJEFO01. Next base: position 21,923 of record JAJDVJ010000001.1, read on the forward strand.
AAGGCTCGTCTTGCGTCAAATGACAAAATTCATGCAATCAGAAGCGGCTCTTGCCCGTCCCGCCTTCCACCGTGATGTGCAGCACCTGATGTAGCGTGGCGCTGCCTCTCGCCTTGCTTGATCGCGCTTCGATGCAAAACGGAAGATCAAGAAGAGCTGGAATCGCTGCGGTATGCGGAAACACCCCCCAAATTTCACGTTGAGGCCGGCTGCTGACTCGCGACTTTTTTGCCTCTGTCCATGTTGACCAAGCAAAGACTAGGCCGCCGAACAGGAATAGGTACAGTTTGCGAAATTCGTGGGTGCAGAGCTCCGGGCGCAAATCCATTTTTGCCCTGAGGTCAGGCGCCCAGCTCCACGATGGTCTGCTTCAGTTCCTGAAGACCTGCCTCGATCAGAAGTGGATGGATGGCCGAAACGCCCACGCGAAACGCATACTCGCCGGTTTCCCTCGCGGAATAGCAAGGCGCGATTTCTTCGATGATCACGCCCCTTTCGCGGGCCTTCCCGGCAATCTCACTGGCGCGAAGACGTTTCTTTTGGTCGGAGAGCACGAAGGTGGTTCCGCCGAATTCACCCTTGATGTCAAAATTGGGGAAATGTTCGCGCAGGAAACAGTTCGCGATTTCCCATCGTTCCCTGTGGCCTTTCTGGATGCGTCTGAGCCGGCTCTCGTACTGTCCGAACCTGATGAACGCAGCCGCCGTCAACTGAAGCACCGTTGGGGGATGGCGCATGATCCTGCCACGAAGGTCACGCGCCGCCGTGATGAATTCCTCCGCGGCCGTCATGTATCCAAGCCGCAATCCGGGAGACAGGCCCTTTGACAGACTGGCCAGATAGATCACTCGCCCTGAATTATCCATGCTGAACAACGGCAGGGGAGTGAAATGGCGATAATCGACGTCGCATTCGTAATCATCTTCGACGATGAAGAAATCATGCTCTTCTGCAGCCTCGATCAGGGCCTGTCTGCGACGCTCCGACATTGTGACGGTTGTCGGGAACTGACGATTGGGCGTGACGAACACCATTGTCGCGCCCTTGAGGCGTTCGTCCACGATCATGCCTTCGTCATCAACGGGTTGAAACTTCAATTCGCCGAAGCTGGAACGCAACATCTTTCGAGCATCCGGGTATCCCGGATCTTCAATGACGGCCGCACGATCGCGCCCGCCAAGCAGATGGCTCGCCATGTAGAGGCCGTTTTGGGCGCCCAGGGTAACAAGCGCGGAGTCCGCCTTCACGAACACGCCCCGCCGCGGCAGGATACGGGTGCGAATCTGTTCGATGAACTCGGCATTTTCCGAATAATGCCCGTCGGATGACCAAACCTTCAGGTCTGCCCGGTTCATTGCCTGACGCGAACATTCGCGCCATTCGGAAACGGGAAACTCCTCTTCATCAATCTGATTGCACACAAATGGGTACTTGAAGTCATACCAGTTTTCTGGCCGCACGATCGTTGCCAGATCATCGGATTGTCGTTGCCAGTTCAGCCGGTCCCGCAGCGGTGAAGACTTGTTCAATTTCGCGCTTTCGGGCTGGAGAATTCTGACTCCCTGTTCCGCAAGCACAAAGAAGCCCGACCGGCTCTTTGACAGGATAAGCTGCTGTTCTTCCAGGATATCATAGGCCGCAATGACCGTGTTGACGGACACCTCAAGTTCCTTGGCGAATTTCCGGCAAGACGGCAGGCGCATGTCAGGCTGCAGATGTCCGTCCAGAATCAATCTCGCAAGCTGCGTCACGATCTGGTCTCGAAGCCCGACAGTCCCGTTTCGGTTGAGCTTCAGCCCTAATTGCATGCGCACGAACCCTTAAGCATGTTTCTTCTGATTGAAAAATTGCAACGCATTCCGACTCGAACCATTTACCGAGGGACCACAGGCTGTCAGGTACGCCCTTGTGAGGGCATGGATCGGGCGGCGGCCTTGCAGAAAGGCGCAGCCCAGGGGAATCCGGCCGCGGTGTCTAGACGTCCTTGCCACCGGTAAAGTTGAACTCCGCGCCGGTCCGGATGCCCGACGGCCAGCGTGCGGTCATGGTCTTCAGGCGTGTGTAGAACCGCACGCCTTCCATGCCGTGGATATGGTGATCCCCAAAGAGCGACCGTTTCCAGCCACCGAAGGAATGGTAGGCAACCGGAACGGGGATCGGGACATTGACACCGACCATACCGATCTGGGCGCGCGCCCAGAAGTCGCGGGCGGCATCGCCGTCGCGGGTGAAGATTGCAGCGCCGTTACCATATTCATGATCGTTGACCATCTGTACGGCTTCTTCATAGCCATTCGCCCGAACGACCGACAGAACCGGACCAAAGATCTCTTCCTTGTAGATCGACATGTTAGTCGACACGTTGTCAAACAGGCAACCGCCGATGAAATAACCGTCTTCATAGCCCTGCAAGCTGATGTCACGGCCATCGACCACCAGACTTGCCCCTTGTTCCAGGCCCTGCTCGATCAGGTTGTGAATCCTGTTATAGCTTTGCTTCGAGATCACCGGCCCAAGTTCTGACGCGGGATCAGTGTAGGGCGCAACCTTCAAGGCCCGTACGCGCGGCTCAAGCGCGGTCACGAGCCGGTCGGCGGTCTTCTCGCCCACTGGGACAGCTACCGAGACCGCCATGCAGCGCTCCCCGGCCGAACCATAGGCCGACCCGATCAGCGCGTCTGTCACCTGATTCATGTCCGCATCCGGCATCACCACCAGATGGTTCTTGGCGCCGCAAAGCGCCTGAACGCGCTTGCCCGAATCTGTGCCACGGGAATACACATAATGGCCAATCGGGGTGGAGCCGACGAAGCTGACGGCTTCGACCTTCGGGTTGTCCAATAGTGCATCCACGGCTTCCTTGTCGCCATTGACGACATTGAAGACGCCCGCAGGCAAACCCGCTTCGGCCAGCAGTTCCGCGATACGCAGAACGACGGTCGGGTCCTTTTCCGACGGCTTCAGCACGAAAGTGTTTCCGCAGGCGATGGCCACGGGATACATCCAAAGCGGGACCATTGCCGGGAAGTTGAACGGCGTAATCCCCGCCACCACACCCACGGGCTGGCGCACGGTATGGCTGTCAACGTTCACGGCCACCGCTTCGGAATATTCGCCCTTCAGCAGCTGCGGTATGCCACAGGCGAACTCCACCACCTCGATCCCGCGGGCGACTTCACCATTCGCGTCTGGAATGGTCTTGCCGTGCTCGGCAGACAAGAGCTCCGCCAGCTCATTCGTGTGCTTTCTCAGCAGGTCACGGAACTCGAACATCACCATCGCCCGCTTGGCCGGTGGTGTTGCGGCCCAGGCGGGCAACGCGGCTGCTGCCACATCAACAACTTCGTCAACATCGGCTCTTGACGCCAGTGTAACCTGTCCGGTTGTCGCCCCCGTGGCGGGGTTATGGATTTCCCCGGTGCGTGTGGACGCACCGCTCCACGGCTTGTTTAGCAAAAAGTGGCTGACTGTCGGCATGTTCATTCTCCCGATGTCCCCGGTAGCGCACCCGGCGTGCGTGCGTCGGGTGACTTGTCTCCCCCAGGGCGCCGCGCCCATGTTCCAAAGGACACTGATCGAACACCCGTTGGGCACCCATCGCCAGCGTCGGATCAAAAATGATGAACGAACGAGGCATCACACAGGTACAGATTCAGTGATAAACGAGTACAGTTCCAAGTCGGCCCGCAATCGGCCACCCCCGCGAGAGCATCGCGCACCAGTGGGGTAGTCTCACCGAGTCGGAAAAATGGAAGAACGTTCACATTCCGATCGACATGGCACGTGGCTGCGACCGGGCGCGCGCAGGGTGCAGGCCATCTTCGAGACGCTTTCCGGCCGCTTCGAGTGGATATAGATTACAGAGACCCTGCGCGTCACGTTGGGATACGCGCGGCGGCCACCTCCATGATGCGGCGCATCATTCGCGGATGCGCGTCATCAGGCGTATGCGACCCTGTATCCTTCCACAGATCGGCGGCCTCGTCGTCACCCCACGCTCGCAAACGTCTCGCGGCGGCGTCCCAACAGCGGTCATCCTGAAGCGACATCTCCTCTGGCGGGTGTCCGGCACCGAAGTCCTTCCAGCAGCGGACCACCTCGTGGTGCAGTCGCCTCTCCGCCGCAACCTTGGCATCCCGGCGCGCCTTGCGCTCCGCCCGACGGACGCGCAGCTCCTCCTTTTCGCCGTCCGTCAGGAATTTGTACGCCCGACTGTTGATCAGCGCGTACGCCACAACATCCGAACCGTTTGCCCGTCGTTGCTCCACGCGCTCACGGAAGCGGGCGTCTTTGCGCGCTTTGCGCTGTTCCTTGTCCAATTTCGCCATCGCTTCTCCTCCTGTCTGCGCTGATGCAGATTGGTCGCTTCCTGTGGCCTTCGGTCTCACCTGCCAGCTGCTCTCGCTTCCAATGGATTGGATACCGGAAGACTTCGCTGACCGCAGCTTCAAACGCCATCGGGTTGCAGATTCTGTTCAAGCCCTTCGATCATCAATGTCTTCAGGTCATCGGTCGTCTCGTCGAGCACGTGAACTTGCCGGACAACGCCGTAGGCGAGTTACCGAATTTGTTTCATGCTCAACAAGACGAACTTTGGCTTGCGATTCCTGGTGATGGCGGTCGACGACCGAATTGCGGCATCGAAAGAGCCACTCTTGTGGCGAGTGAAATTGCTCGCTTTGAACCCTGGAATTGATTGCATGATTCGATCCTCCGCCCGTGCAGACGTATATTCATTCTCCAAGGAGGCACGACAGTCAATTTCGCTTCCGCGCGGGTCGCCGCCCACTTCCGTGAAGGCGCGTTCGTTGGCGAAGGTCCTTGCCCAGGATGCTACACAGGACCTGGGTCAACGCGGAAATGGTACCTGCAACAGTTCACGTCTCTCCGTCGGTTGCCCCTCCACGCCGCCGTGCCGGGTCGGAATTGATTCGATTGGTTCGCTCTCACCAACCAAGGCAGCGAATCCTCCGGGTGGAATGCCAAGGAGGGTCGGGCTCGCGACCATTCCCTTCCAAGCCGGAAACGAACCCGGTCAGGCGACGTTCAGTTCTCCTTGACGTAGGGCTCGCCGCCAGCACGCGGGGGAATGGCCTTTCCGACAAAGCCGGCCAGAATGACCACGGTCAGGATGTACGGAAGCGCATCCAGAAGCTGGCCTGGGACATCCAGGCTCGTCACCGCCTTCACGACATCCGGCCGGAACGAAAGCGCCTGGAAAAAGCCGAAGAGCAGGCACGAAAACAGGGCGTACCATGGCCGCCATTTCGCGAAGATGAGTGCTGCAAGCGCAATGAACCCTCGCCCGGAGGACATTTCCTTGACGAAGCCCGCCTGCAGTCCGGTGGCGAGATACACCCCGGCCAGACCGCAAAGCAGCCCGCAAATTGCGATTGCCGTGTAACGGAGCCTGATCACGTTGACCCCGGCCGTGTCGACGGCTTCCGGATTCTCGCCTGCCGCGCGCAGGCGCAGGCCAAAGCGTGTTCGGAATATCACCCACCAAGTCAGCGGCACGGTCAGGAAGCCGACATAGACAAGGATCGAATGCCCCGAAAACAGCTCGGCATAGCTTTGGCCGATGTAGGGCAGGCCGGACAGCAGGTCGGCAAAGGGCAGCTTGATCTCGTTGAAGCGCGCGCCGCCGCTGAGCGACGGAGTGCGTCCCCCCTGGCCAAACCAGTCCTGGGCGATCAGGACAGTCAGGCCCGACGCGAGAAAGTTGATCGCCACGCCCGAGATCAGCTGGTTGCCTCGGAAGGTGATCGACGCGAGGCCGTGCACGCCTGCCAGCGCCATCGAGGCCGTGACCCCGGCCAGCAGGCCGATCCAGACGGACCCGGAAATCGCCGCCACCGCCGCCGAGAAGAAGGCCGATGCCAGCATCTTGCCTTCGAGCCCGATGTCGAAGATCCCGGCGCGCTCGCAGACCAGGCCGGCAAGGCAGGCAAACAGGAGCGGCGTGGCAAGCCTGACGGTGGTGTCCAGGACCTGTAGAAGCGTCAGGAAATCCATCGCTCAGGCCCCCTGCCTTCCTGGCCGCCGGATCATGAGGAAAATCCGTTCAAGCGGCATGCGCACCATGTTGTCCAATGCGCCAGTGAAGAGAATCACCAGACCCTGGATCAGGATGATGAGCTCCCGGGGTATGTTGGCCCAGAGTGCGAGCTCGCCGCCGCCTTGGTAGAGGAACCCGAAGAGCAGCGCGGCCAGGATCACGCCGACGGGATGCGATCGCCCCATCAGCGCGACCGCGAGCCCGATGAATCCGGCCCCTTCCACCGAGTTGAGCACGAGGCGTTCGGTCGCCATGACGCTGTTGATCGCCATGCAACCGGCCAGCGCGCCGGAGACGATCATCGCGACGATGATCATGCGCGCGGGCGAAATGCCGGCGTAGCCGGCTGCGGTTTCGCTGTGGCCGTAGGCGCGGATCTCGTAGCCGAGCCGTGTCCGCCAGACCAGCAGCCAGAACAGCAGGCAGGCGAGGAGCGCGATGAAAAAGCTGATGTTGGCGGGCGCGGAGGACGAAAACGGTATGCCGACCAGGCCGAAGATGTCCGAGAAGAGCGGCAGTTCTGCACCAGGACCAAATCGACGGGTTGCCGGATCCATCGACCCTTCCGGTTTCAGGAACTCGACCAGCAGGTAGACCATGAGGGCGGCCGCGATGTAGTTGAACATGATCGTCGTGATGACGATGTGGCTGCCGCGCCTGGCCTGCAGCCATGCTGGAATGAAGGCCCATGCGGCCCCGAACAAGGCACCGCCGATCAACGCTGCCGGGAGTGCCAGGGTCCAGTGCGGCCAGGGAATCGCCAGGCAGACCAGCGCCGCGCCCAGGCCCCCGAGAGTGGCCTGGCCTTCGCCCCCGATGTTGAAGAGCCTCGCGTGAAACGCGATCGCCGCGCAGAGGCCCGTGAAGATGAAATTCGTCGTGTAGTAAAGTGTATAGCCCCATCCGTAACTCGAGCCGAGCGCTCCGGTGACCATGAGCCGCAGCGCCTCGAACGGATTCAGTCCGAGATAGAGGATCACCAGCCCGGAAATAACGAACGAGATCAGGATCGACAGAAGCGGGATCAGGATCGCATCGGCCCATTTCGGCAGGACGGTCATCGGTCAGGCTCCTCGTCCCGTCGACGCGCGCAACGTGTCACCGATCCGGATCGTCGCGCGTGTGAATCTGGTGCCCGCACTCTTCATGCCGCGCTCGCCGTGTCCGTGATCCCCGCCATGAGAAGGCCGAGCTCGTGCTCGCTGGTCTGGTCCGGCATCCGCTCGCCCATGATCCGTCCGTCGAACATCACCGCGATGCGGTCGGCAAGCGAGAGGATCTCGTCGAGTTCAACCGAAAGCAGGAGAATCGCCTTCCCCCGGTCGCGAAGCTCGACGATTCGCTGGTGAATGAACTCGATGGCGCCGATGTCCACGCCCCGCGTCGGCTGTCCCACCAGGAGCACGTCCGGGTCACGCTCGATCTCTCGGGCCAGCACGATCTTCTGCTGGTTGCCGCCCGAGAAGTTCCTTGCCGCCAGTTCCGGGATCGGCGGACGGACATCGAAACGCTCCATCTTCTTGCCGGATTCGCGTCGGATGGCGGCGTTGTCCATGAGCCAGCGCGACTTCTGGTACTCCGGGGCGTGGTGGTAGCCGAATGCAACGTTCTCCCACGCGAAGAAGTCCAGGATCAGCCCCTCGCGCTGCCGGTCTTCCGGCACGTGGGACACGCCCCGTTCGCGCCAGACCTGTCCGTCCAGCGCATGATCCGCCGGATCGATGCCCTCGCCGTTCAGGCGGATGCGGCCGGTGGCCCTGCGACACCCTCCAAGCACCTGCAGCAGTTCGGACTGTCCGTTCCCGGCGACCCCGGCAATGCCGAGAATCTCGCCCTGCCTCAGCTCGAGGTCGATGCCTTTCAGCCGTTCGACGCCATCGTCGTCAACGACCCGCAAGTCCTCGATCTCGAGTACCTTCCTGCCTGGCTCGGCCGATTTCTTGTCGACGCGCAGCAGCACCTTGCGACCGACCATCAGTTCGGCCAGTTCCTGCGGGTTTGTGTTCGATGTCTTGACGGTTGCGGTCATCTCGCCCCGGCGCATGACGCTCACCGTGTCGGTCACGTCCATGATCTCGCGAAGCTTGTGCGTGATCAGGATGATGGTCTTTCCCTCGTCGCGAAGTCCTTTGAGGATGCGAAACAGGTGATCCGCTTCCGACGGGGTCAGCACGCCGGTTGGTTCGTCGAGAATCAGGATGTCGGCATGGCGGTACAGCGCCTTCAGGATTTCCACCCGTTGCTGGTGGCCGACCGAGAGATCCTCGATCCTCTCGTCGGGATCCACGTTCAGTTCGTACTCGCGTGCCAGTTCGGTCAGCAGCGACCGGGCCCTGGCGAGCGATGGCTTGAGCCTTGTTCCGTCCTCCGCGCCTAGAATGACGTTTTCCAGGACCGTGAAATTCTCGACCAGCTTGAAATGCTGGAACACCATGCCGATTCCGGCGGCAATGGCGGCCTGGCTGTCGGGAATTTCGGTCTCTTCGCCGCCGACGAGAATCTCGCCCGTATCGGCCTTGTAGAACCCATAAAGTATCGACATCAACGTGGACTTTCCGGCCCCGTTCTCGCCGATGATGCCGTGGATCGTCCCCGGCATGACTCGCATGGAGATGTCCTTGTTGGCCTGCACGTGGCCGAAGGACTTGGAAATCCCCCGAAGTTCAATGGCTGGGACGACCGTGTCCGGTCGCCCCGCTGTGCCAGAGCTGTCGCTCATCAGAAGTCGTGCGCCGGGCAGCTGTCGTTCGTGTAGTAGCTGGCGACCTCGATCTCGCCGGAGATGATCCTTTCCCGGGCGTCGTCGACCGCCGCCTTCATTTCGGCCGAAACCAGGGGCGCATTGTGTTCGTCCAGTGCGTATCCAACGCCGTCGTCGGAAAGGCCCATGGACACAATGCCCGCGTCCAGGCCAGGCCCGTCGCTGAAGGCGTTGTAGACGGCATTGTCGACACGCTTGAGCATCGAGGTCAGCACCTGGCCCGGATGCAGATGGTTCTGGTTCGAGTCGACCCCGATCGAGAGCACATCTGCATCAGCCGCCGCCTGCAGCACGCCAACGCCGGTTCCGCCCGCCGCGGCATAGATCACGTCGGCCCCTTGGCTGATCTGCGCCTTGGTCAGTTCGCCGCCCTTGACGGGATCGTTCCATGCCGCAGGCGTCGTGCCCGTCATGTTGGCGATGACGGTGATTTCGGGATTCACGGCCTTTGCACCCTGTGCGTAGCCGCAGCCGAAATGCCGAATGAGTGGTATGTCCATTCCACCGATGAAACCGATCGTGTTCGATTCGGTTGCCATCGCGGCCAGCATGCCGACGAGATACGACCCCTCGTGCTCCTGGAACACCACCGAGCGCACGTTCGGGAGGTCGACCACCATGTCGACGAGGACGAATGACGTGTCAGGATACTTGGGTGCGACCTCCTCCAGGGTTGACGCGTTCGCGAATCCGAGCACGACGACGGGATTGAACCCGGCCTCCGCCATCCGCGTGGCGAACTGGACTCGCTGCGCCTCGGCCGTCACCTCGATTTCGCGGTAGGAATTGCCCGTTTCCTCGGCCCAGCGCTGCGCGCCGTTGAAGGCGGCCTCGTTGAACGACTTGTCAAACTTTCCGCCAAGATCGTACATCAAGGCCGGTTCCGCCAGACAGGCAGAGGCTACGATTGCCAGGGCCGCTGCACCGCCGAGCGTCTTTTGCGTGAATGTCATGTCGAGATTCTCCTAGTTGCATTCAGGGCGTTGACGCCGGGGGTCGAGTCCTCCGGCGCCCGCCAGATTCCCGATTTAGGCAACAGAGGACGGGAAGGGTCAATAGGCGTCTTGTTACCGGATGCAACGCCGGGACAGAACCCGGCATCACGTGTCTGCGAGGCACTTGCTCATCAGGATGGCATCGACGCGCCCGGTCGGCGTGCGATAGTAGGCCTCGCGACACCCGTGCATGTTCCATCCAGAGGCCAGATAGAGGCGGCGGGCAGCCTCGTTGGTCGCCGCCACTTCAAGGAAGGCTCGCACCGCGCCACGCGATTTCGCCTCCGCCTCGAAGGCTGCGCAGCAGGCGCTGCCAATGCCCAGGCGTCGTTGCCCGGGATCTACCGCGATCGTGAGGAGTTCGGCCTCGTCCGAGGCGACGCGCCCAAGCGCGCAACCATGCAACCGGAGGGATGCCTCGTCAGGCACTGCGCCGCGCTGTGCAAAATAGTCCCGATGCGGCTTTGCGAGGAACACGCCGGGGCTCGCCAGAAGGTCGGAGAAGTCGCGAACGCTCCACGGACCAGGAACGTCCATGGAGCGTATATGGAGAGCGGCAAGCGTCTCGGGCGTCACGGCAGAATTGCCGGCGGCGGGCCATGGGCTGGGGCGGCATTGACCGGGCGAACGTACAGGGGTTTCGGCCGTTCGATCCGAGATCCGAAACGCTCTGCGGCGATGGCGCAGATGGCCTTTGCCTGCTGGTTCAGGCCGTCGACCGCAAGCTCCTCGGGCACAGGTCCCTTGCCAGCCCGGCCGAGCTTGATCGCAATCTGATGGCACGTGCCGTCCTTTCCGGGCCCGACGACAGCTTTCACGCCATCGGCCCATTGCGGGTCGCGCAGCAATCCGTCCGCTTCGAGGAATGCCGGGCCCAATGGCTGGCCACCCGCGAATATCTGGAAATATGTCGAGCCCTTCGGGGCGGGAAGGAAGACGGCAATCCGACCCGAGGGGCGATTTGCGATATGGAAGATCGCTTCGAGCGTGTTGATCCCGATGGCCGGAATTCCCAGTGACAGGGCAAGCCCACGAGCAGCGCTGACCGAAATGCGGATGCCCGTGAAATTGCCGGGCCCGACCCCGACCCCGATGGCGTCGAGGTCCTGCCAGGCCATCTCAGCCTCACCCATCAGCTCTTCGAGCATCGGGAAAAGGCTTTCGGCCTGGCCGCGCGCCATTTCCTCGAATCTTGAGGCCGCGATCTCGCCTTCTTTCAGCAATGCGGCCGCGCAATGCGCGGCCGACGTGTCGAATGCCAGGATCGTGGGATCAGGCCGCGACAGGGCGCACCTCCACGACTTCCGGAATGTAGTGGCGAAGCAGGTTCTCGATCCCCATCTTCAGCGTCAACGTGGATGACGGGCATCCGGCGCAGGCGCCCTGCATGTGGAGGTATACAACGCCCCGGTCGAATCCGTGAAACACGATGTCGCCCCCGTCCTGTGCAACGGCGGGGCGCACCCGGGTGTCGAGCAGTTCCTTGATCTGCGTGACGATTTCCTCGTTCTCGCCGTCGTGATCGGCGTGAGCGCTCTCCGCTGCGGCACTTTCCATTGTCGGTTGGCCTGACTGGAAATGCTCCATGATCGCACCGAGAACCGGAGCCTTCAGGACATCCCACTCCTGCGTGCCCTCCTTGGTCACCGTGACGAAGTCCGCGCCAAGGAAGACGCCTGTCACCCCGTTGACGGCAAAAATTCTCTGCGCAAGCGGCGATGGACCTGCCGTGTCGGCCGACGGGAAGTCCGCGGTGCCTGTTCCGAGCACGGTCTGGCCGGGCAGGAACTTGAGGGTTGCGGGGTTGGGCGTGGACTCGGTCTGTATGAACATGGGCATGCCTCCAGCAGGACATAGATATGCGTGCAGACGACGCCGCTGTCAATGAATTTGGAATGATTCCAAATTGGCCGACAATGGGAGAAGGCGCTACTCCAGCGCCGCGCGCCGGGCGAGATCTGCTACCAGGTTTGGCTGAGCTCTTCCTTCGAGAGCCCTCCGGGGACGATGGCAAGCGGCACTGGAAGGGACCCGAGACGTCGCGAAAGAGCCGTCACGATTGGGCCCGGGCCGCCCTTGTCGGGACTGGCGCCGAGCACGAGCAGCCCGATTCCGCCGTCTTCCTCGATCTGGGCCAGGATTTCCGGCACGGCCTCCCCTTCTCGGATCACCAGTTCGGGGTTCACCTCCTGTCGATCACGCATCCACTTTGCGAAGACCTCGAAATGCGCGTGGATGCGCTCGCGCGCCTCTTCCCGCATGATTTCGCCGACGCCGATCCAGTGCTGGAACTCCTCCGGCGGGATGACCGCGAGAACCTGCACGCCCCCGCCTGCCTTCGAGGCGCCCATGGCTGCAAACCGCATCGCGTTCAGGCATTCGCGGCTGTCATTGAGGATCACCATCGATTTTTTCATGCTTTGCCTCCGGAGCCGGACGCATGATGCGCAGATCAGGAACCCCTGTCCATCGTGACATCCGCAACGACCTGTCCAGCCCCGGTTTCCCGTGCACGCGAATACGCCAGAACTGCTGCGGCGTAGTCGCCGAGGGCGAGCCCCCGAAACGCGAAGGCTGCAGGCCGCTTCAATTCATCAATGCGTTCCGTGACGAGATCCGTTAGATCGCCGGCAATGGCTTGAGCACCCATCAAGGGGCGCTCAGCGGTCCGCTCCTGCTCGAGATCGTCGATGACGACGGTGCCAAAACGGACGAGGCTGTCGGCGTGCCATGGAATGCACAGGTCGGTGATCGCCGCGAAGGCGGTGGGCTTCATCCAGGCCGCGTCGAGGAATGGCTCGACGGAATAGTCGAGCGTGATGGACGTGACCACGATGTCGGCCCCGCGAAGGGTCTCTTCCGCATCCGTTGCGCGAGCGTCCAGCCCCGAATCACGAGCCTCCTCGCAGAATGCGTCGCGATTGGCCGCGCTACGGCCGCAGGCCAGGACCTGTTGCAGGGGAAAGAGCGCACGAAACGCAGCGAGATGGCTTCGTGCCTGGACGCCGCAGCCAACGAACCCGATCGTCGCCGAGGCAGGATCGGCCAGACGCCGCGCCACGACCGCCGAGAGCGCCGCCGTCCTGTGCGCCGTGATCCAGTTCGCTCCCATGACGGACTTCAGCAGGCCGGTTTCGGCATCGAGCACGAGAATGGCCCCGTTGATCGAAGGCAGGCCTCGTCCGGGGTTGTCCGGGCTGACGCTGACGGTCTTGAGGACCGTCAGGCCCTCGTCGCCAACGGCAAGCGTGGACATCATGTATCGTCCGTTGCCCGGCAGAAGCGCGGACTTTGGCGTGACGTGCAGTCGGCCGTCGGATTTCGCGATCAGCGCAGCCTCTATGGCGTCGGCGATTTCGCCGGGCGGAATCGCAAGCGCTTCGATCGCGCTGTCCGGCAGGTAGAGGAATCCGCCGTCTTCATGTGATGCCATCGGTGGAATGTCCTTTCTGGGTCAGGAACAGCGTGGACGAGGTTCGGGGACGTGTCCATATGCCGGATGGCGGCGTCATTGACGCATGCGGGGGGCGGCGTGTCCGCGGAGTGCATTCCGATGGCGTTTGGCACGCCAGGTTCCGTCAGGATGCGAGAGACGGTCAGTTGCCTTCCGAAAGGGCCCAGTCCCAGTACATCTCGCGCACGCGGTGCGTGACCGGTCCCGGCTGGAACTCGGTTCCGTCGAATTCGATGACGGGCGTGATCTTGTTCATGTTGCCTGACATGAAGAGTTCGTCAGCGCCACGAATGTCGTCGAAGGTCAGGATGGCCTCACGGACGGTCGAGCCGTCGGCTGCAAGATTCGCCATGTGACGTGCACGCGTGATGCCGGCCAGGAAGGTGCCGTTCGCGACGGGGGTCAGGACTTCGCCGTCCTTGACCATGAAGATGTTTGCAGTGGCGGTTTCCGCGACATTGCCCATGGCGTCGGCCACAAGCGCGTTCGGATAGCCCTTTGCTCGCGCTTCAGCGATCATGCGTGCGTTGTTGGGATAGAGGCATCCAGCCTTGGCGTTGACGACCGCGCTTTCCAGGATCGGGCGACGGAATCGCGTGGTGGTCAATCGAGTCGTTGCGTCTTCGGGCGCCAGCGGCCTTTCCTCGAGGCAGACGGAAAACGCGGTGCTCCCGGCATCCGGCACGATCGCCGTTTCGTCACCGTCTACGCCCCAGTACATGGGCCGGATATACACGGCGGCATCCGTGGAAATTGACTTCAATCCGTCCCAAATGATCTCCACCATTTCCTCTGCAGTATGCGTCGGAGTCAGCATGAGGGCTTCTGCGGAGTGATTGACCCTCTCGCAATGGGCAAGGAGGTCGGGAGCCACCCCTTCGAAGTAGCGCGCACCGTCGAAGACGCTGGAACCGAGCCATGCGCCGTGATCTGCGGCCCTCATGACGAAGGCGTCACCGTCATGCCAACTGCCCTCGAAATATGTGCGTACATTGGTGCCAAATGCCATGAATCAGGTCCTTTCGAAGGGCGAACCTAGGCGGTCACGCATGGCGCGTCCAGAACGAGTTTCGCGCCTGGATCCGCAGCGATCCTTGGTCCGGAATTCGCTGGACAATTGCGGGTGGGCAGGACACGACCCTTGTTTCATGGAAAGAGGATTCCCACTGGCGCGGCCTGGAATGCGCATCGGTCTGCTTGGCGGATCGTTTGATCCGGCCCATGAAGGTCATGCGCACATCACCCGTGAAGCATTGAAGCGACTCGCTCTCGACGAGGTGTGGTGGCTGGTGTCGCCGGGCAATCCGTTGAAGGACAGCGGGCCCGCCCCGTTGACGGAGCGCATGACGCGGGCGCGGGCGGTCATGAAGCATCCTCGCGTCCGCGTCACCGACCTGGAAGTGCGGCTTGCGACGCGGCGCACATGCGACAGCCTCAGCCGAATGACGGGGCGATTTCCCGGCGTCCGCTTCGTTTGGCTGATGGGTGCCGACAATCTGGCGGACCTGCATCGCTGGGAGCGCTGGGAGGAGATCATGGCCCTGGTGCCGGTCGCCGTTCTTGCCAGGCCCGGCCATCGGGTGTCGCCGCTGTTTGCTCCGGCAGCGCGCCGGTTTCGGCACGGGCGGCTTCCGGCACGCGCCGCTCCGCAACTGGCTCTTGCGGATCCGCCGGCCTGGACATTCCTGAGTGTGCCAATGAGCGATCTTTCGTCCACGCGCATTCGCGGAATCGGCGGCTGGCCGCACGGCTGAAAGTTCAGGCAGCGCGCTTAGGGAACAGGCTTCCGGATCTTGCCGTCATGAATCGCGGTTCCGGTCCCGTCGGTCGGGTGCCGTCTGATTACTTCCGGATTGGGCGTGTCTTCCTGGGCCCGCCGCCACAGGTCAGTCAAAGGATACGGTGTCTCGCCCTCGCGCCCGCCTCGATGGCGGCAGCCAGAAGCCGGTCGATGTTCAACTCGTAGCGCATGTCGGCGAGGAGCCTGAGCTCGGACTCGCGTGCGGCACCGTCCGCGGCGGCAACGTCGCAGGCTGCCGCGTAGGCCGTGTCGAAGAGCCGCTCGGGGAGGTGCCTGCGCACCGTGTCCCAGAGGATGTCGAGCCCGTCCTCTTCCTCGAGAATGTCAAAGGTTGCGGCAGAGACCTGCCTCAAGCGATCCATATCGTAATTGCTGAAGACCGGCAGATGGTTCACCATGCGTTCGATCGAGACAAGTTCGGACGTGCGAATCGTGTCGTCCGTGGCGGAAACCGCGATCATGACGGCGAGCAACGTGTCTTCGGGCGTGAAGTCAGCGGGTTTCAGGGCCAAGGCGGGCCTCCTCTCTCATGCTGCCAATGAATTTATTGACGCGACAGCATCGCTGCAATAGGACACCGTTTCCGCAATTTGGAGATCGATCCAATGACCGCGATGCGAGATGCGGCACTTGCCTCGAAGGCGTGGCCATTTGAAGAGGCACGGCGGCTGCTTCGGCGTTACGAGGCAGGCCTGCCGGAGAACGGTCATGTCCTGTTCCAAACCGGCTACGGGCCGAGCGGACTGCCGCATATCGGTACCTTCGGCGAGGTGGCGCGGACAACCATGGTGCGCCGCGCTTTCGAGCTGGTCAGCGACATTCCGACGAAGCTTGTCTGCTTTTCGGATGACATGGACGGGCTGAGGAAAGTCCCGGACAACGTGCCGAACAAGGAGCAGATGCAGGAGGACATGAACCTGCCGTTGACGCGGGTGCGTGATCCGTTCGGAACCCATGAGAGCTTCGGTGCGCACAACAATGCACGGCTTCGCACATTTCTGGACGAGTTCGGCTTCGAGTACGAGTTCGTGTCTGCGACGGAAGCCTACAGGTCGGGGCGTTTTGACGATGTCCTGCTGACCGCTCTCGATCGCTTCGACAGAATCATGGAAATCATGCTGCCGACGCTTGGTGCGGACCGGCAGTCGACCTACTCGCCGTTTCTTCCGATCAGCCCAAAGTCCGGACATGTGCTCCAGGTCCCGACGCTTGAGCGAAGCGTCTCGACCGGCACGATCGTCTACGAGGAACCGGACGGGGAACGGGTGGAAGTCCCCGTGACCGGCGGCAACGTCAAGATGCAGTGGAGACCGGACTGGGGCATGCGCTGGGCCGCCCTTGAAGTCGATTACGAGATGTTCGGCAAGGACCTGATCCCGTCTGCAGAGCTTTCGTCCCGGATTTGCCGGACACTGGGTGCGAGGCCGCCGGAACTCCTGAACTACGAGCTGTTCAACGACGAGCACGGACAGAAGATCTCGAAGTCCAAGGGCAACGGCCTCCCGTTGGAGGACTGGCTGGCCTATGCCGCCCCGGAGAGCCTCGCATATTTCATGTACCTGAAACCGCGAACCGCAAAGAGGCTTTACTTCGACGTGATCCCGAAGGCCGTGGACGAATATCATCAGCAGCTTCGCGCCTACGTGGACCAGGACGATGCCGCGAGGCTCGCGAACCCGGTCTATCACGTGCATTCGGGCGACGTGCCGAGCTCAAACCTAATCGTGCCGTACTCGATGCTCCTGAACCTTGCCAGCGTCTCCGGAGCAGAAGACAAGGACCGGCTCTGGGGTTTCATCAAGCGCTATGCACCCGATGCGGCACCGGACACGCACCCCGACCTTGATGCAGCAGCCGGGTTTGCCGTTGCGTATTTCAATGATCTCGTGCGGCCACACAGGACCTATCGTGCTCCTGAAGGGAAAGAGCGGGCTGCGCTGCAGGACCTGAAGGCGCGGCTCGAATCCTGGGACGGCAGCACGGACGCGGAAGAGATTCAGTCAATGGTCTATGCCGTCGGCCGTGAGCACGGTTTCGACCCGCTTCGCGACTGGTTCAAGGCGCTTTACGAAGTGCTTCTTGGCTCGAGCCAGGGACCGCGCTTCGGCGTGTTCATCGCGTTGTACGGCATTGGCGAGACGACGGTTCTGATTGACCAGGCGCTCGAAGGCAAGCTCGCCTGAGGCACTGTCGATCCGGTGCCCTTCGCCCGATGGGTCATCGCGGTCGCGAAGAGCGATTCCCAGCGCCGTGCCTTCCGTTGACAGAAACAGGGCGCGAGGAGAAAATGTCCGAGGTGACGTCCTCTTGCGAAGGAGACGCGCCATGAAATCGTGCCTCCGTTCAATTGTCGTGCCATTCGCCCTGTGCTGGGCCGGCATCGCGTCGGCTGCAGATGTGCTGGCACGAATGCCTGGAATCGAAGCAACCATAGATTCTCAGATCGATGCGTTCCTGAAGGATGACTTTGCGCGCGCCTTCTCCTTCGCGTCGCCAGGCATTCAGGGACTCTTCGGCAACCACCAGCGGTTCGGCCAAATGGTGCGCAACGGGTACCCGATGGTCTGGCGACCGGCGGACGTGCGCTATCTCAAGCTGCGCGAGGTGGAAGGCGTGCTGTGGCAAAGGGTGATGATCCGGGACCGGGCGGGGCGCGTTCACTTGCTCGATTACCAGATGGTCCGGATTGAAGGTCGCTGGCGGATCAATGGCGTACACATCCTGCGAGAGCCGGACATCGGGGCCTGACCCAAAGCGTGAGAAGGGCGGCCAAGCGGCACGCGGAACCGCGCCCCGAAGGGCCTATCTCGACTTTCTCTTCCGCCTGCGCACGTTTCCGCCTCGCTGGCCTGCCTTTCCGGCCGACGAACGTCCTTGAGCCGCACGCGAATCCTCCACGGCCAGTTCCACCTGTGACTGTCGTGCAAGCGGGTCGTCTGCCACCGCGAGTTCCACGGTTTCCAGCCGGTTGATCTCGTCCCTTAGCCGTGCCGCTTCCTCGAATTCAAGATTTTCGGCAGCCTTGCGCATCTTGTCGCGCAACCCTTCGAGATGCGCTTGCAGGTTGGCACCCACCATCGGCTTGTCGACCTGGGCGGTGATGCGGGCCGTGTCGGTGTCGCCCTTGTAGAGGCCTTCGAGCACGTCGGCGACGTTCTTCCGGATCGTTTCGGGCGTGATGCCGTGTGCCTCGTTGTATGAGAGTTGCTTGGCGCGCCGCCGTTCCGTTTCCTTCAGTGCGCGTTCCATGGACCCGGTGACGTGGTCGGCATACATTATGACGCGCCCGTCGGCGTTGCGAGCGGCCCGGCCAATGGTCTGGATGAGCGAGGTCTCGCTTCGCAGGAAGCCTTCCTTGTCGGCGTCCAGGATTGCCACCAGGCCGCATTCAGGAATGTCCAGGCCCTCGCGCAACAGGTTGATGCCAACGAGCACGTCGAACGCGCCCAGTCGGAGGTCGCGCAGAATCTCGATCCGCTCTAGCGTGTCTATGTCCGAGTGCATGTAGCGCACCCTGATGCCCTGTTCGTGGAGATACTCGGTGAGATCCTCTGCCATGCGCTTGGTGAGCGTCGTAACCAAGGTGCGGTAGCCGTTGGCGGCCACCTTGCGCACCTCGTCCAGCAAGTCGTCGACCTGCATTTCGACCGGTCGGATTTGCACTTCAGGGTCGATCAGTCCGGTCGGGCGAATGACCTGCTCGACAAACACGCCGCCGGTCTGTTCGAGCTCCCAGGACTGGGGCGTCGCCGAGACGAAGACAGATTGAGGGCGCATGATGTCCCATTCCTCGAACTTCAGTGGCCGGTTGTCGGTGCAGGAAGGCAGGCGAAAGCCATGTTCGGCGAGAGTGAACTTGCGCCGAAAGTCGCCACGATACATGCCGCCGATCTGTGGCACGCTGACATGGGACTCGTCAGCAAAGACGATGGCGCGGTCAGGAATGAACTCGAAGAGCGTGGGTGGCGGTTCCCCGGGCGCCCGCCCGGTCAGGTAGCGCGAGTAGTTCTCGATGCCGTTGCACGATCCCGTCGCCTCGATCATCTCGAGATCAAAGTTCGTGCGTTGCTCAAGCCGCTGCGCTTCAAGAAGCCTGCCCTCGTCGACAAGCTGGGACAAGCGAATCTTGAGCTCTTCCTGGATGCCTTTGACGGCCTGCTGGAGAGTCGGCCTTGGCGTCACGTAATGAGAGTTCGCATAGACCCGGATCTGTTCGAACTTGTCTGTCCTTTCGCCGGTGAGCGGATCAAACTCGGTAATGTCCTCAAGCTCTTCGCCAAAGAATGACAGACGCCATGCCCGGTCCTCCAGATGCGCGGGCCAGAGCTCGATCACGT
Organism: Silicimonas sp.; assembly: GCA_022826205.1. Classification (GTDB taxonomy): domain Bacteria; phylum Pseudomonadota; class Alphaproteobacteria; order Rhodobacterales; family Rhodobacteraceae; genus JAJEFO01. Next base: position 41,329 of record JAJDVJ010000001.1, read on the forward strand.
CGCCCCGGACGCGGAACGTGCCCCTGCGAAACGCCTGATCGTTCCTGCGGTATTGCTGGGTGACGAGATCCGCGATGACCTTGCGGGGGTCGCACTCACGGCCTGCACGCAGGTCCTGGGTCATGGCGCCATAGGTCTCGACGCTGCCGATGCCGTAGATGCAGGACACTGACGCGACGATGATCACGTCGTCGCGCTCGAGAAGCGCGCGCGTGGCAGAGTGGCGCATCCGGTCGATCTGCTCGTTTATCTGGGCCTCCTTCTCGATGTAGGTGTCGGAACGCGGCACATAGGCTTCGGGCTGGTAGTAGTCATAGTAGCTCACGAAATATTCGACCGCATTCGACGGGAAGAAGCCCTTGAACTCGCCATAGAGCTGCGCCGCAAGCGTCTTGTTCGGCGCAAGAACGATAGCCGGTCGCTGAGTCGCCTCGATGACCTTGGCCATCGTGTAGGTCTTGCCGGTGCCAGTCGCACCCAGAAGAACCTGGTTCTGCTCGCCTGCAGTGACCCCTTCGACGAGTTCGGCAATGGCTGTCGGCTGATCGCCGGCGGGTTCGAATTCCGACTCCATGACGAGCGGATGGCCGCCTTCGAGCTTCTCCCGGGTTCGGGGTTCGGGCGCTTGCGAACTGAGGGTCTGGATGTCGGTTGCGGACATGGATCTGGATTCTTCGGGACCGAGCCACATTCGGCCTTCGACGGCTCGGTTGCAAGCGTGGAGTCGGCGTGACGCCAACGAATTGCGCCTGGGCATGCTTGCCGGAATTGCGTCGGGGGTGTTTCGGCTCAATCGCCCGTCCGAAACGTTGCCTGCCTTGCACAAAGTGGCTCTCGCGAACCATCCTTGACCGCCGGTGCGGCAAGGGGGCTGCCGGTAGGCACCCGGCGCCTGCATGGCAAGTTGGGTCGGTTTCAGACCGTGGCAACCTTGGCGTAGTAGCGTGGGGCGTCGGGATGCAGCTCCATCAGGCCGTCCTTCTTCACGGCGACGTGGCAGCCGCAACAATGACACAACATCGGAAGCCGCAGGTTCTTTGCGAGATCCGGCGCGTCTGGCTCCTTGGCATGCATTACCTTGCCGCCGACCGTCAAGTTGCAGGCAACGGGGCCGGGCATCGAGGGATCGAGATTGCCTTTTCTAATCTGCACCTTGCGGTCTCGCAAGTCTTCGGGGACCTCGCGAGCATCTGCGAGACGCATGCTGGGGCGGGGCAAGAGCCTGTTTCGACTGCGGACGGCGCAGCGCGGCAACTTTGGCCCGAACTTCGCTTCGCAAGGCACTTGATCCCGTGCCGCTAATTGTCGATAGAGAGTCACAATGACTGCACTCATCTACCGTCCTGCGAAGTCTGCCATGTCTTCCGGCACCGCAAGGTCCCGGGACTGGGTGCTTGAGTTCGTGAACGAAGCTGGTCGCGAGATCGACCCGCTGATGGGCTGGACGTCGTCGGCTGACACTCGGACGCAGGTCCAGATGCGGTTCCCGACACGGGAAGCGGCGCTGGATTACGCCGAAAGGAATGGCATCGATGCAGTGGTGCGCGAGCCGAAGGCGAGAAAGCCGAATGTCCGCCGTCGCGGATATGGCGAGAACTTTGCGACCGACCGGCGCGGTGCCTGGACTCATTGACGACTGAAGACAGGCCGGCGACTCGCTTGGCATTGCCTTCAGGCAGTTGACGAGCGGATGTCTGCAATTTGATCCGGAACCGGTTGTGTCGCGGCATGACGGGTGGAATGCGCCGAGGCGGATTGAAGGTGTACGGTGTGTCTAAATTGGATTCCATCAGTCCATGTTGTGATGGTGGCGGGTCGTGATATGACGACGCATGTGGTCCGGTAGCTCAACTGGATAGAGCGGCTGACTTCTAATCAGCAGGTTGAGGGTTCGAGTCCTTCCCGGATCGCCAGAAAACCCCGAGAAAACAAGGCTTTATGAGGTTGCACCCCACACCAACGAGTCAGCATGAGCGACGAGTCACCAACGAGTCACCGGTGAGTCGCCACCTTCTAATCAGCAGGTTGAGGGTTCGAGTCCTTCCCGGATCGCCAAAGGTCAAGGTTCAACTGAGCTGCGTCTGGCAAGTGTTGGAGTGCCTTTCAGCAGACATACGAGCGGACAGCCGTTGACGCCCTGAGAGAGTGGAACGGCGTGTCCGTGGGTGCCGAAGAGCTTGACACTCTGCCTGACCGGGTCGGGACGATTCCTTTCCAATGTGGTTGAACACGCAGATGCTTGCGGGGCGTGCCGATTGGTCGCTCGGTAGCTGATCCAATCTGAATGACCTTGCATTGGTGGATTCCCGGCCACGCCGTGTGACCGGCTTGGCGGAACGGGCTGCAATGATGTGACAATTTGCAAGTAGTAATTGCAATTTTCAAACTGCGAGCCAATTTGCGCCATGATCGAGCGCGAGATTGCACCCCGTTTGGTCGGCTTGTTCGAGCAGTACCCGTTCGTCACGGTGACCGGTCCGCGCCACTCCGGGAAGACCACGCTCTGCCGTGCAGCATTCCCGCAACTCGACTATGTCAATCTGGAAGCGCCCGATCAGCGGGAATTCGCGGAATCGGATCCAAGGGGGTTCCTCGCCCGTCTTGGCGAAGGAGTTATCCTGGATGAAATCCAGCGTGTCCCAGATCTCCTGTCCTACCTGCAGGTCCAGGCGGACGAGGCGGGGCGGAAAAGCTTCTTCGTCCTGACCGCGAGCGAGCAGTTTCCGCTTTCCGAAGCCATGAGCCAGACGCTTTCCGGGCGGACGGCCCTGCTTCGCCTGCTGCCGTTCTCGCTGGCCGAACTGAGACAGACCAGCGCGAGTGACAGCGTCGACGACATTCTTTATTCCGGCTTCTATCCCCGGATTCACGACCAGAAAACTGAACCCCGGCAGACGCTTGGCGACCATTTCGAGACCTATGTCGAGCGCGACGTGCGCAGGATCGGCGAGATTCGCAATCTCGCGAACTTCCGCCGGTTTGTCCGCCTGTGTGCCGGGCGCGTTGGTCAATTGGCCAACCTGTCGTCCCTTGGTGCGGATGCCGGAGTGTCCCACACAACAGCAAGCCATTGGCTAAAGGTCCTGGAGACGAGCTATGTCGTGTTCCGGCTGCCGCCGTTTCCTGCCAACATCCGTAAGCGACTGGTCAAGACGCCGAAACTCTACTTCTACGATGTCGGGTTGGCGAGCCACCTCATCGGCATCGAACACGCCGGGCAGATCAGCACACACCCGCTGCGCGGGCCGCTGTTCGAGAATGCCGTCGTGGTGGAGGTGCTCAAGCATCGCCTCAATAGAGGTCGCCGACTCAACCTGTCGTTCTTTCGGGACAGCAGCGGATTGGAATGTGACCTGCTGTTTGAGACCGGAAGCGGCATGGGAGCCATCGAGGCAAAGTCCGGCGCGACGGTCGCATCCGACTGGTTTGATTCACTCATCCGGGCAGCGAAGGCACTGCCCGACATCACCACCAAAGCCGTTGTCTATGGAAGTGCGGTACGACAATCCCGGTGGGATGGAGAGGTGGTTCCCCTGAATGACGTGAGCGAAATGCTTGAGCGAATGGAAGGTCGAAAGGATGCCTGAGGGGCGCAATTTGCATAACAACGCTTGAAGGGAGGACGGTCCGCCGCCTTGAATTGGACCGGCCTAGGGGAGTAACCGCCGGAAGACGTGCCGACGCTTTACTCGGACGTGTCACCATTCGCGGCAACATTTTCGGGCCAGAGCGCGCCCAGCGGGAAGCTGATGGCGTCGAATGGCGGCAGCGATACCTGCGCATCATCCGCGAGCGTAGCCAGGAGCACCCAGCGGCCGTCGTTGAGCTCGAACGCTTCCAGCGTCTTCGCGTCCGGATCCACGAACCAGAGATGCGAGACGCTCTCGCGGGCGTAGATCGCCCGTTTCTCGTTCTGGTCGATCCGGCGGGTCGAGGGCGAGAGCACTTCGCAGGCCCAGTCGGGCGGGATGGTGCAGTACGCGGAATCGGGGAATTCGGGCATCGTCTCGCGCCGCCATCCGGCGAGGTCCGGCACCACGATGTCATCACCCAGATGCAGCTCGGGTTCGTCCAAGATCCACCATCCGCCAGGACCGCCATCGCCGTAATCGAAAGCGGGATTGATTTTTGCGCCGATGCCAGAACTCGCCCTAGCGTGCCGCATGGCAGGCCTCGGCTGGACATGAAGCGTGCCCGCGAGCACTTCGGCGACCATATGGGGCGGCGCGTCGAGCACGTCCTGGTAGGTCGCCTTGCGATGCGACGTGTCTTTCGGTTTCGCCTGGACGTTCATGCCATGCGTCTCCCCTTCCATGTGCAGCATAGACACGTGCCGGACTTTGGCAATTGCAATCCCGCAATTCACAATCCCGTCGCCCCTCGCGCAAGGGTGCCTTCGGGATTTCTTTCGCGTTCGACAACGTTCTTGATCGCCGGCCGCAGCTAGGGGCACTATGGACCTCGCCGGCACAGGCAAGCGGGCCACTGGCGGTCCGGATCAGGGATTGGGCGCAGTCGGCGTGGATACGCCAATGGCGTCCCCTGTTGGATGTGGACCGCGCTTTTCGTGAGACTCGACCGTAGAAGGCCACGTGGCGGGGGTTTCTGCTTAAGGCAAAAAAAACAGATTCAGGGTCTCATCCACATTCAGAACAAGTTTCAGGAATCAATGGCATGTCATGCAAGATCACGACATGCCACCTTCATGATTTAGTGTTCTTTTATAGCCAGTTATGTTGCTGTCGCCAAGGCATCGGCTGATGTGGTGTACCTCCGTTTGCATGCAATTTGTTCGCCATCATGATATTCAGATTTCCAGTCCCTAGGAGAGTCCGCCATGCCTTCCAATCGCATTCCCCGCCTAACAAAGCGTACCGTCGATGCCATCAAGGCGAGCGGTGCCGACACTGTCTACTGGGACGGCAAACTGACCGGCTTCGGACTTCGGGTGCGCAAGTCTGGGCGTAAGTACTACGTCGTGCAAACTCGGGTCGACGGAAAGTTGCGTTGGTTCACAATTGGGCCGCACGGTCCGATCACTCCCGACGAGGCCCGGGCGAAGGCACTGGAGATACTTGCCGACGCGAAAAAGGGCGTGGATGCACGCAACTCCGAGGCGCGAAACGATGCCAAGTGGAGAGTGGCGGAATTGTGCAGGCGGTTTCTCGACGAGTACCTGCCGGCCCATTGCAAGCCGAGGACGCAGGCGGAATACCGACGATTGGTAATGCTGTTCGTCGCTCCAACGATCGGGGAAATGAGAATTTCGGATGTGCAGCGAAAGGATGTCGCTGCGCTGCATCACGATCTTCGCGCCCATCCGTACCAAGCCAACCGGACACTCAGCGTGCTCTCGAAGATGTTCTCTCTCGCTGAAGTCTGGGGTTTGCGACCGGACGGCTCCAACCCGTGTCGGCACGTCAGCCGTTACAAGGAGCGAATGCGAGAGCGCTTTCTTTCTGATGAGGAGACCGCGCGGCTAGGTGTGGTGCTGCGAGAATTCGAGGACGACATGCCATCGGCGGTTGCTGCGTTTCGGCTGTTGTTGCTCACCGGCTGCCGAATGTCGGAGATCCGCGACCTCAGATGGGAGTGTGTTAAGACGGACTGCATTGAACTGCGCGACACCAAGACCGGCGGGCGGGCCGTGCCCTTGGGTCCCGAGGCCCGGGCGGTGCTTGATGCCATCCCGCGTGAGGAGGGCAATCCATGGGTCATCACGGGGCGTCGGCGTGGCACCCATCTCGCCGACCTGCAGCGCCCATGGCAGCGCATACGCAAGCGAGCCGGATTGGATGACGTTCGCATCCACGATCTGAGGCACAGCTTCGCATCGCGGGCACTCGCGCTCGGTGAGAGTCTGACCATGATCGGAAAGCTGCTTGGCCACACTCAAGTGCAGACGACAGCACGCTACGCCCACCTCGCGCGGGACTCGATCCAAAGTGCGGCGTCAAGAATTACGTGCAGCATCGGCGGCGACCTTCTGGACGATGGCCATGGCAGGCCAGGCAATGACACTGATGGCCTCCGACGAACGATGGCCAAGTAGCGTAGGTCCAAGTCGGCCGATCCGGACTATGATGACTGCGACGTGCCGGCTGGCGACTCACATGTCGTTGGATCGGTTCAGTGGACCTTGAGACAGGTGCAAAGAGAGATCGGCGGTGCGCATTCTTGCGACGAACCGCGTTCGAAGTGACGACGGTCCCCACGTCGTGGAGATCAGGGATTATTCCCGGCATTCGTCATCCTTGTCGATGACTGTCTGGAGTCCGCATGAGTTGCCTTTCGCAAATGGAAGGGCGGACAGGGGCGGCTCCACTTCGGGAGGAGCGTGCCATGACCAGGCCATGTATCGAGCTGATCCCTGTGTGTTCCAATGTCCGAAAATTTGAACGGCGAACTGGCAAACCATCGGCAAACTAATGGCAAACAAATTGCGTCGAAACCAAGGCGTCTCGGATCGCGATGCGTCGTGACGGCGTCCATGTACGGTGAAGAAAATAAACACAAATGCGAATTTTCTGCTCACAGATGCGCATGCCGTTGCGATGGCTTCTGACACTGGTTCAGAATGAGGAAAAGACAATGAAGAAAGCACTTCTTGCCTCGACGGCGCTCGTCGCGATGTCGGGCGCGGCGTTCGCGGACGACAACATGAACATCTCGCTGTCGGGCTTCGCCGAAATGGGAATCGCCGACGGCGGCAGTGGCGACGCCATGTTTCATCAGGACGTCGACGTCCGGTTTAAGATGTCGTCCACAACCGACGCCGGCCTGACCTTTGGCACGGAAGCCGATCTGGACGATGCGGCTAAACTGGCCGATAAAGCGGGGACCAACCATGGTCTTTCGATCTTCGTCAACGGTCCCTTCGGAAATTTCAATCTGGGTGATACTGACGGAGCCTTTGATTGGGCGCTGGACGAGGTCGGCGGCGCCGGCGCAATCGCCGACAACCATACGGGTCATGCCGGCTTCAACGGCAATGCCGGTCTTGACGGCGGTCGCGGCGAAAACGACGGCCAGATCCTGCGCTATGACAACTCGTTCGGCGCTCTTTCGGTGGCGCTCTCGTACGAGCAGGAAGACGGTCACGCCAGCGGCGACATCATCGGCGTCGGCGTCAAAGGCGGATTTGGCGACGTGAATCTTGGCGTTGGCTTCCAGGCGCACGACGACGAAGATATTGCAGGCGCAAGCGTTTCGGCTTCCTTTGGCGACATCAAGGGCGTTGCGAACTTTTCGCGGCTAACTTCGGAAATGTCCGAATTCGAATCGCATATGGCTGTCGGCGCGACCTACGCTACGGGAGCCACGACCGTCAATGTCAACTTCGGTCAACACAACGCCAGAGTGGCTGGCACGAACGACAAGAGCGGTCTCGGCATAGCCGCGACCTACGACCTTGGCGGCGGCGCCTCGATGCAGTTTGGCTACGGCAATTCCCAGAACGCCGACGGCACCGAGACAGACACTTGGTCTCTCGGCCTGGCGATGTCGTTCTGATCGGCAGACGAATCCTCTCAGGTTCAAGAGCGCCGGAAGCGTAAGCTTCCGGCGCTCTTGAATTAACTCCTAAGAAGGAAATACCGCGTTTGTCGTGAAAGTTGGGGGCCAACGTCCGTTGGCTGGATCAACGTTCGAACTGTATCTCTCTCCGCAGGCTTCAGTTCCTCAAGTCGCTGTTCGATCTCGTCATCGACAAAGAGTTCATATAGACGTTCGTTCAGGATCTCATGATCAGGAGTGCGTGTCAGGCACGTCACCAATTCGGTATCTGGAATCTCAAGTTCACTTTCGGGTATCGGTTCTTGACAAGGACCCGCGAGAAAGCCGACGCAAATGGCGGCGCGGGTGAAGCATCCGGCGGCAGCCAACTGTTCGCCAGTCTGGAATAAGTCGGAGGTCTTGCCCTGTTCCCGTGCCAAATGGCACCTGTCGCGGAATTCTTCTTGAGTCTTTCCTGACAGTCTCTCTCTGCACTCGTTCACCCCGCTATAAGGATTGATGGCAGGACTTTCCGACTGCTCGCTCATGATCGCTTTGAGTGCCGATTTGGCGCGGTCGGACGCTGCCTCCCTGCTTGCAACGCAGATCTCGATGGCCTTCAGGAGCGGCTCAGCGACAACCAGATCTTCGTCCGGTCCCGCAGACACGGGACCGGCAACAAACGTCAGAGGCAGTATCCCGACTTCCGCAACTCGGGGGTGTTGAGGTCCTTAACCCATCGACATTCCTGAATCGGCCCCCCAAAGGTCGGCACTACACGACGCTCGCCGGGCCGCGGGCGCAATGCCGTCACGAAGAGATTCGCGGCGCGCTCTGGGCGGGCAGGGTCATGCCGAACTGGCGCAGCAGAAGCTCGTGCTCCTTCCTTGGCTTGGTGTAGCGCGACAGGACAAGGTGCCGGCCATCGGTGGTTGGCAGGTGCACGTCCACCATCTGGATCGTGCCGAGGGCCTCGATGATGGCGCGCGGCGTCAGACCAACGGCGCGCCGGCGGGCGATGTTCTTCAGGGTCACCAGCAGGCAGTAGGCGATGAACGAGATGAAGATGTGCGCCTCGATCCGTTCCTCGATCTGGTGGAAGACGGGACGGATCGCGAGGTCGTGCTTCAATTCCTTGAATGCCTGCTCGATTTCGACCAGCCGCATGTACAGGCGCCAGAGTTCGGCCGGGTCTTCCGCCACCATGTTGGATCGCAGCAGAAAGCGGCCTTCGCGCCGCCGGACCTGGCGCAGCCGTTCGCGGCGCAGGCTGAACGAGAACCCATGCGCGGAGAGCTCCTCCCCGGTCTTCGGCACGCGGATGTCGACCAGGCCCCAGGCCCGGCCCGCCTCCTTCCTGGCGGCACCGGCGCATCGCGCGTTCCTTGTGCAGCCGCCCCTCCGAGCGCACCAGCACGTACAGCTCTCCGTCCTCGACGAGAAGCTTGACGCCCACGCACTCGCGCATCCGCGCCAAGGTCTCCTCCGTTGGAATGCCGCGATCCAAAATCTAGATCCGGTCGGACCGGCCGTGCTGCCGCTCGAACTGCTCGAGGAAGCCGATCCCGGCTGTCGTTGAACGGCGGATCGTTCTCGAAACAGGTCGAGGTCAGGCCGTGGACTAGGACGTCGAACCGCGCGTCGAACAGCGTCGCCCGTCGCTCGCGCAGGAAGGAGAAGAACGCCTGCCTGTGCGCGCGCAGCTTGTCGAGGCAGCGGTTCAGCGTGTCCGCCGGGATATCGCCCGGTCGCACAGCCGATCAGGTCGCGCAGGGCGCTGTGCTCCAGCCAGTGGCGGTGGAGGCGCCGCTCGGTCCCGGGATCGACGGTTGAGCAGGTTCGTCGGGCGTTTTTTTGGGCTGTGCAAGTTCGTCGGGAGCGGCGCGTCTGACATGCCGAATGTGACTATTTGTCAAAATCCCCCCCAAAAAAAGAGCGGGCTTTCGCCCGCTCCCTTGTGTTTCTGACCCACGTTGGATCAGAAGCTCAACGTGACGCCCAGATCGAAGCTCGAATCGGACAGGCTGTCGCCATCAACGAAGCCGCCCTTTACCGCGGCACCTCCGCCCAGGTCGAAAGCGGCACCAACGCCAAAGTGGTCGCCGTCGCCTCGTCCCGATGCGAAAGCCGTGAAGGTGGCTGAACCGGAAACGAAGGACGCAGAAGCGCCGTACTCTTCGTCGTCGTCATTGGTGGCGAAAACAATCTTGACGCTTGCATCGCCGAGCGCAGCGTTAACGCCGGCAACTACGTTCTGGTCGTCGCCACGTCTTTCGACGCCGATCCCGAATCCGACATCGCCGATGCTGTAGCTCATGGCTCCACTCAACGCCTGATCACCTGCCGGTCCAGGGTTGTCCGCCGACGCGTGCAGCGAGAGATCGCCCATG
>JAJDVJ010000150.1 GCA_022826205.1 Silicimonas sp.
ATCTTCCTCTTCTCCTGCAGCGGAACCTGAACACCGGAGCAAAATGCCCGGATGAGAAGATGCTACTGGGAAAGGGAAAAGCCGGAAGGTGGGTCAAAATTGGACGCGACTCATGGGTCAGAATTGAACTGGACTTGACAACGGAATCCTGAAGGACCATGTCGGTTCCCTGAGCAGATACGGCTGGGCGCCCCGGTTCCTCCAACACTACGTGCGCAATCAGGGCGTTCTATGCATGGCTGAGAGCCTGCGTCGGATAACCTCCCTTCCGTCAGCGCGGCTTGGGCTTCCAAAACGTGGTGTGCTCAAGCGAGACCATTTTTCGGATATATGTGTGTTTGATCCTGAGAGTATAGCCAACAAGGCAACCGCACGCCATCCTTGCCGCTATGCAACGGGTGTGGCCCATGTTCTTGTGAACGGCCGCCTCGCAATGCGGCACGGCAAGCGAATATCCGTGAATGCGGGCCAGGTTCTTCGCGACTTTCTTTGCTGACTGGACACGGTTGTGGAGAATGGATTGGCCACCGGAAAAATTCTCAAGAAACTGAATCAGTCCTCCAACGTGTAGGTCAGTTCGTAGTCTGTCTTGACCGCGTGAATCGGGGTCTTGCATTCACTGCAGATCACGACAGCCTTGAAGTCTTGGTCGCACTTGCGGTGCCGCAGGCGCAGGGGCGGTTGATCGTTGCTCATCCACCTGTCTCCCCAGGCCATCATTGCAAGCTGTGGTTTGTACAGATCCAGACCCATTTCAGTGAAGCGATATTCAAGCCTGTCACCGCCGGAGCTGTAAGGGACGCGATCGAAGATCCCGGCCTCCACCAATCGATTCAGCCGGTCTGCCAAGATGTTCGTTGCGATCCCGAGGTTTTCGCGCATTTCCTCGAACCTGCGCACCCCGAACCAGCCCTCGCGCAGGATGAGGAAACTCCACCTGTCTCCAACCAGTGCGAGACTTCGGGCAACGGAGCATGGCCGCACACTTTGCAGCAAGCTCACATCCGAAATGCGGCGGGTGCTTGAGCGAACCTTCAATGGAGAGTATCCCGCTCCGGGCCCATCCCTGTGCCTCACTTCACGTGCATCCACGGGATCAAGACACTCGGAGCAGACGGTGACCGGTCTGCACTTCCTGCCGCATGTAGTGTGGATGAGCTGCAGCGGCGGAGGTTCATCGCCAGCCAGCCACTTGTCACCAAATTCCATGAACGACAGCATGGTTGGAAACAGGTCCCTGCCGCGAGGAGTGAGGAAATACTGCTTGTAGGGTTCGTTCGGGCGGTTACCTGCAGACAGAATATTGTGGTCCAACAGGTTGGCAAGGCGGTTGGAAAGAGTCTGTCGCGGAATGGCCAGTCGCGACTGGAACCCGTCGAATCTCTTCACGCCAAAGAACGCCTCGCGCAGGATAAGGAAACTCCAGCTGTCCAGGACAATCTCCACCGTCCTGCGGACTGAGCAGTTTCTCGCCGGAACCACAAGTGACGGCGCCTCCTTCGTGACGGCGCTATGTTCTTGGCATTGCATGGTGCAGGTCCTTGACGGCCCGTGCAGGCAGGTCAGCCGACATGGGTCTCCTAAACTCCTTTTCGGGCGGAGACACAAGCGGGAGTTTTTTACGCACCGGGACCATTTTCGGGGATCAGCAATCGCAAGGGACTTGTCAGCCCCGAAACGAACGGTCGGGAAGGGGGCGGTTGCCGTCACCAACTGAACCGTCCACGGCAGGCGGACAACCCGCCTCCGGTGCAGAACCTTCCACACCCCACTACGTTTGCAGTGCCGAATCCCCGGCGGATGTCGCACATGACGGCCGCCATGCGCCGCTCCGCGCAATTCCTGCAAGGCCTTCCAATTGTTCCGCGAAGAACCTGCAAGGCGTCGCAATTGATTTCCTTCGCGCGGCCTGTGCTCATCGTGCTATTCTCGGTTCGCCAGGCACGCGAATGCTAGCCTGAATTCCCTCGAATTCTGAACGGCTAAGCTGCATCATCGGCGCGATCAACGCCGGCGACTGTTGCGGCTGGACCTCGAATTCTGAACGGCTAAGCTAGGGTCACTTGCGCAGCATGCTTGAACTCGGTTGCGGCTGGACCTCGAATTCTGAACGGCTAAGCTTGAGCCGTGCGCAGTCACATGGGCCGAGGGGTTGCGGCTGGACCTCGAATTCTGAACGGCTAAGCTGACAAGCGCGGCTGGCCAGATTGCGCGGCAGTTGCGGCTGGACCTCGAATTCTGAACGGCTAAGCTCCTGAGTCCCGCGCAGCGCGACGGGATTGAGTTGCGGCTGGACCTCGAATTCTGAACGGCTAAGCTGCGGCTGTTCCGGATCATAGACGCCGACAAGTTGCGGCTGGACCTCGAATTCTGAACGGCTAAGCTGACCGCCGCCGCGTCCGAAGTTTGTATTACGTTGCGGCTGGACCTCGAATTCTGAACGGCTAAGCTGTTCAGATGCGATACGTCGCAGTGCATGACGTTGCGGCTGGACCTCGAATTCTGAACGGCTAATAGACATCGTCCGGATGATCGCCTACCGCGCCGAGACCCGGATGATGCCCGCCGTCGCCGACGCGCAAGGCAGGAAGCAGCGCGCACGGCGTCCCCTCGCCGAGCTGTTCCAAGCGGACGCGGACATCATCCCCGAACCGGAGAACGGCATCCTGCGGGTGCGCATCCTCGGCACCGCAAGCGACGCGGGCGACGCTGCCATCGCCGGGCTGCTCGACGAACTCAACCGAACGCGCACGGCCTTCCCTGGAACCGGCCTGCGCATGATTTACGAACTGCCCGCCGACGGGGCCGAACCCGGCGAAACGGGTTCATGAAAGCTGATCCGTGAAGGGCCCGAGGTCACGACCTCTGAATTTACGGAGCATTGCCGGCGAAGGCGGCGCCTGGAGACGGCCGGCGCGTGAAACCGCGCCGTAAGCCGCGGATTCCGTGCGCATGAATGCGATTCCACGAAAATCCGGCTGTAACCCTGCGTCTATCGGCCCCTGACGCGCCTTTCCCGCGGATTCGCGGAGTTTCCGCTCCCGTTGCTGAAGCCGGAAGTTGGCCATCAGTCAGCTGGCTGCGCGTTTGACCTTGCCGCGACCCCGGAAACCGTAACGATCGAGTTCTTTCACAGTCTCCGACGGCGACCGCGAGGGCTTCCAGAACCTAGTCGCCGAGGTCGGCATGGGACGGGCCGGAATCGTGCTCGGGCTCGAGGTCAGCCGCCTCGCGCGCAATTCCGCCGACTGGCATCGACTACTCGAGATCTGGGCGCCGAGCGACACGTTGATCCAGGACGAGGACGGCGTCTACGATCCCGGCAACTTCAAGGACCGTCTCCTCGTCCGCCAGAAGGCAGCCGACGATGCCGCAGTGGTCTATCAGACGGTGCCGCTCTGTTCCGTTTCGAGCGAACCTGGTCGCGTCCACCGCCAGGATGATGCCGATCTCGCCTCGGCAGACCGCCGCGAGCATGCGGTCGAAGCCCGGACGTGCGCCGCCGCCGCCCGAACGGCCCAGATCCTCGTCGATCACGATCGGTTCCGTCCATCCCCGGGCTCGGGCCCGCTCCTGCAGGCCATATTGCCACTCATGGCTTCCGGGATTGGCGAGAACCTGCTTCATGGAGGACTGCGGACGTAGACGATCGCTTCGCGGGAAAGATGATCAACCGTGATCCTGCTCATCCCGCACCTCCTTCCCGTCGGGCCTCCGACCGGTTGTCGCCCGCCTGATCATCTCCGCGACCAGCAGCACCAGCCGCTCCCGCCTCTCCCCCTTCAACAGTCCGTCCGGGCTCTCCTCCTCCCGGTCGAACAGCGCCCTCTGGCGAACCTCCAGTCCCATCGTTCCCTCCTTCTGCTCCATCAACGGACAGGAGAAAGTCAGACACGATGTCATGGACGTGAACCAGCGCCCGCGGCGCGATCCCTGGCCGGAGGACGGTCGGAAACAGTTCCGCCTCAGGTCGCGTCATCTAGTCCTGCAGGGTCAGCGGGGATCCGTCCGGCAAGTGGCAGACAAGCAAGGTCGAACTTGCCGACGTGCCGCGCCGCACGAGCACGACCGACTCGCCGTGACGGGGATGGTGCCGGTACCGGACGGTTAGCCGAGCACCCTTTCTGTGGGCATTGTCATCGGGTGGTCGAATCCGCGAACAAGTTTCTCGTGACGGCCCGGATGAAGCGTTCGGGGCAGCACTGGGTACGCGACGGCGGCCAGGACGTCCTGACCTTCCGGTCGCTGCTCAAGTCCGGACGCTTCGACCGGGCATAGGCCGCGCTGGCACCGCGCCTGAGCCGAAGCGGCGGCTGGAAGCCACCGGAATGCGCCAACGAGAACCGGCCCGTGGCGCAAGTCGCGCCGCCGCGTGATTCGCAGACGGAACGCAAAGGATGCGAAGAGAGAATCAAGTGAGAATCACTCCCAGCCTTCACGGGTACTTTTTTGGCTGTTCTGGCGTTGACTTGAACATCGCCCGGGAAGTAGACGTGGCAACAGTGAAGAAGTTCGGAAAGGCATCGCTGGTGCCGATTGCCGGGAATGAGGAGAACGGACATGAAGACGCATTCGCAGATCCAGGAACAAATTCTTGCCAAGGCTGAGGAGGACGAACAATTCCGCTCCCGGCTTCTGGATGATCCGAAGACGGCCATCAAGGACGCAACCGGACTTTCGGTTCCGGACGGCATCAACATCCGCGTCCTTGAAGACAACGCCACCGACTTTCATCTGGTCCTGCCGCCGGCAGGCCGGAATCTGTCGGATCAGGAAATCGGCGGTATGGCCGGCGGCATTGGTGACATCGACACCTGGTGAACATGGTCCTGCCGCCGGCAGGCAGGAATCTGTCGGACCGGGAAATCAGCAGTATGGCCGGTGGCTCAGGCCCGGAGTCCCCCAGTGGATGGTGACATCGAGACCTGGCGGGCATGGCGGTGACTCCGGCGGTCGTCGTTCGCCGTGCCCAGCAGGCCTGACGCTTCAGGCTGGAGAACACGTGGTGGCGTCGTTTCAGGGCCTTGCCTCCGCCGATGGCTTCCCCTCCCCACAATTCGTTGTGCAGGCCGTTGCATGGGTGCCAGACGCTGACGGCAGCTTGCTTGGCCGGCGCCAACAAATCCGGAACGGACCCGTGACACGCTCCGGAGGAACAGCCCACCGTTTCCTTGAGGCGGATGCAGGTGCATTCAGTCGCCTGCAAGTCCGGCCAGGAGTTTTCTTCACTCCGTGCCGCGGTGCTTCGACCGGCTCCGCAAGGGCATGGCATGGCCACATCGCCGGCATCCGCGGCCCCGCGCTGGTGGCTCCATGCGCGCCCTGCTATCGCCCCGTCACTGCCCCTGAAGCCGCCACCCTGCGGAGCCGGATTGGAACCAGCCCCTTGAACAACAGGTCGCTGCAAAACGTGACGGCACCCTCTTTGGCCGGGATCCTGCGGCTGCGTGCCCGGTCTCCCGGGACATGTTCCCCGCACCGCCTACAGGAAGAGGCCGGGCGTATTCCCATCGCATCGGCGCATTCGAAACAAGATGCGTGCCCATCGCGCCGACACTCCAAGGGTACGGAATGCGGGCTTGTCTGTATCTGGCAGGTTGGCCCTTTGGCGCGCGTGCGCCGACCCGATTGCCGAATTGCGACAGGCTCGTGACCCGCGGGCCGATGGGCTGAACCCGCCAGAGGCAAGCCATGCATAACGGTAGCATCAGGAAACTCGTGATCGCCGGCGGCGGTACTGCGGGATGGATGGCCGCGGCAATGTTCGCACACCATTTCGGCAAGACTCTGGACATTGTCCTCGTGGAATCCGATGAGATCGGAACTGTCGGTGTGGGCGAAGCGACGATCCCACCGCTGCATCTTTTCCATAAGTACATGAACGTGAGTGAACCCGAGTTCCTCCGCGCAGTTCAGGGTACTTTCAAGCTTGGAATTTTCTTCGAGAACTGGCGGAACTTGGGCGAGAACTACTTCGGTTCCTTTGGATGGGCCGGAAGGGAACGCTGGGCAGCGGGCTTTCAGAATTACTGGCTGAGGGGGCGCCTCCTGGGGCTGGCACGGGGCTACGGAGAATACTGTCTGGAATCATCCGCGGCTTTGCGCAACAGGTTTGCCATTGGCCTGAACACCGTCTTGAACTACGCCTACCACATCGACGCCGGACTTTACGGACAATTCTTACGACGGATTGCCGAGGAGTCCGGTGTCACTCGCCATGAAGGAAGAATTGACTTGGTGGAGCAGGATCCGGCTAATGGGTTCATCACCGGCCTCCGCCTGCAGTCCGGACAACGGGTCACGGGTGACCTGTTTATCGATTGCACCGGCTTTCGAGGGCTTCTGATCGAGCAGACCCTGAATGTCGGTTTCGATGACTATGGCGACTGCCTGTTTTGTGACAGTGCAATCGCTGTACCCTCCGCAGCGCCCGGTCCCCTGCATCCGTACACTCGCGCGACAGCCCATGAAGCAGGCTGGCAATGGCGCATCCCGTTGCAGCACCGGGTTGGAAACGGCATGGTTTTCAGTTCTCAACACTGGTCCGACGACGAGGCCCTGGCGCGACTGCTTGACAATGTCCAGGGTACCGTGCTCGCCGAGCCCCGGCTGATCCGTTTCAGGGCCGGTCAGAGGCGGAGGTATTGGCACAAGAACTGCGTTGCCCTGGGGCTGGCGTCAGGCTTCATGGAACCGCTGGAATCAACCAGCATCCACCTCATTCAGCGCGGCATCACCCGCTTGGTCCAGTTGTTTCCCGACAAGGGAATTCGCGAACCCGCCGTCGCCGAATTCAACGCCAAGATGCAGGACGAGATTGACAATATCCTGGACTTTCTCATCTTCCACTACCATGTCACCGACCGGTCGGATGCGCCTTTCTGGCGGCAGTGCCAGACCATGGACATTCCCGACTCCTTGACGCACCGAATCCAGTTGTTTCGACAAACGGGCCGGATTGCCTGGAACCCGGGGGAACTGTTCAGCCCGACGTTTTGGGTGCAGGTCATGCTCGGGCAGGGCCTGATTCCGGAACAGTATCACCCTATTGTCAATGCGATGAGCAAGGACGAGCTCGGGAAATATCTGGTCGACATCCATCGACAGATCGAAGAACAGGTCGATCAGCTTCCTGACCACCAGCAGTTCATTGACGATTACTGCAAGGCGCCACCCGTCTGATGCCATGCCTCCCGACATCGACATGCGGCAACAGGTCCTTACACGAGATCGTCCCTTGGCACGATCAGCCCGGAGTGGATGCTTTCGAGGGTTGTATCGATAACTTGACAGGCCCGTGTCGCCTAGGATTGTTGCTCGGTGCCTGCCGGTGCGTCTGGAACCGGATGCTGGCCAAGCAGATGGAAATGTGCGACGTCGCGCGCATGGAAGGCGCGAAGCCACGCGCGCCTGCTTTCTTCACTCTGGGCAAGGCGTTAACACGACTCCGCCGCGCGACCCCGTGGCTAGAGACCATGCCGTATGCCCCGGTACGCTGCACCCTCAAGTGCCAGGCCGATGCCTGGAAACGGTTCGGAGAGCGGCGAAGCGCTGGCCGGACGCGGGGAGCTGCCGGGCCGTCGCGCTGGCCAGCACGGCATTCCGGTCAACATGCAAGGCGCATCCGTTTTCGGTGGACTGACAACGGACCGCGTAATGTTGAAATCGTGGCTGATCACCGAGGGAGAAGGGCATGAACGCAATGACGCAGCTTCGGGACCTGCTCGAGGCACTGCGGCCACAGATTCCCGAATCCTTGCTCGCTGGACGGGGTCGGGACCGACTGTTGCAGCGGGTCGGAGATTTCCCCGCAGCCGTCGCGGCGAACCTGTGCGTCTTCGAACTGAGACTCGACGACCCGGAACCGGCTGCCGACTTCTCGGTCACCGTGACCTCCTCACGGGTCCCGCACCGCTACCTGGCGGGCACCGACGGGGCGCCGGCGCCATCCCTGAAAGCCTGGCTCGACGCCTATCTGGCCAGCAAGCCGGAGCCGTACAGATGGCTGATGCTCGAATACGATCTCATTGACATCGCCGAGGAGCGGAAAGCGGCTCCGGCGATCAATCTGCGATCGGACGCTTCGCTGATCCGTGGCGGCGCGACATTCGAACCGGGTCGCCTTGCCGGCACGCTCAGTCGTGTCTTTGGCCAGAGTGACGCGCGACATGAACAGCGCGCGTTGTCCCGCGCATTTGCCGTGCTGCCCGCCGGCGCAGTAGTCGCATTCGCCGCCGCCTTTCCCGAACGCACGCCCCGATCCGTCAGGCTGGTTGTCGCGGAGGTATCGGCAGCTCAGGTGGGGCCATTTCTCGATCGACTCCGGTGGCCGGGTTCGATCTCCGCAGTTCTGCACTTCCTTTCGGAACTCCACGATGTCTCCAACCGCTTCATGATGGCGTTCGATGTTTCCCCTGAAGGCACCTTGCCTCGACTGGGTTTCGAAATCTACCCGACTGCCGCCGGCGACCGGGATTTTAGAAGCTTGCTCTCGGCCTGGCACACGACAAGGAGCCGCCATTGGCGCGGCCTCACGGATTGGCTGGTCGAAACGGGATTGTGTTCGCAGGCGAAGGCCGATGGGCTTCTGTCCTGGCCGAAGCAATGCATCCTCTACGGGGCGAACGGACCCTACGGGCTGCGCATGGGTATCAATCACATCAAGATCGTCATGGACGCGGAGCACTTGCGGGCGAAAGCCTACGCAGGTCTGCAGTGCTTCCCGCTGGCGCCCGACAAGCGGTGAGATGGAATGCCGACGGCATAAATCTCGCCGTTGTTCCTGTTGTCGACGATCTTCTCCTGATGCCGATCCGCGGCGCTGCCGTCGCGGCGGACACGAGCCTGTCCCAGGGCACCTGGGCATCGATTGCGCGGTCAGTTGCCGCCGTCAATTGCCATCGGGCGTTCCCGACGCCATCGGCAACCGCGCGCAACTGCTTGCCGGCTGACTTCTGGTCCTGCCGCCGGCAGGCCGGAACCTGTCGGACCACGAAATCATCGGGCTGGCCGCCGGCTTGCCAAGCTTGCGCCTCGTCCTGGTCGACTTTCTCAGTGCAGCGCCAATCTGATTTCGGCGGCGAAGTCATGACCATCCGCGCCGGTTCCTCCGGCGACACTGGAACCTTCACGGGTTCCCTGCTTTTGTGGTGGTTCTGGCGTTCACTCGAACATCGACCGGGAAGCAGGCGTGGCAACTGTGAAGAAGTTCCGAAAGGCATCGCCTGTGCCGATTGCCGGGAATGAGTGCCCCGCTGCCCCGCTGCCTCGGGATTGCCACATGGCCGCACCGCCCCGGACCTGGCGTCCTTCCCCGAAGCTTTGGTCGCCAGCGGCTGGACCGCGCACGGGCCGGACGGGAACATTCGGACTTTGGGCACTTAAGGGCCGCGCGTGGCAGGATCATGGAGGCTGGGGTGCAGTCGGAAGCCCGGGCCATGGCTGACGCCCCAGTCGACCATCCTCTCGTGGCGCCAGGATGTCGGCCTGCCATCCGGATGCGATGTCGGAACCTCCGCCTGGTACCTTGACTTCCTTCCTGACGGATCGTCTTCGGCAAAGAGCGCGACGACCCGGGCTTCGACGGAACGTCGCCTCGGCGCATCGTCCCGGGCCGTCGGATCGTTGAAGGCCGTGTGAAAGGTCACCCTGGAGGCTGGATCCTCGATGCGGGAATCGTACTGCCTGAAGATCAGCGCCTCGCCCGGCTCCATTCCCGGAAAGAAGTGCCAGCACTGGGCC
>JAJDVJ010000169.1 GCA_022826205.1 Silicimonas sp.
CCGACCTGGGGAGACGGACGGCTCTTCATCCAGGGAACCGAAGGGCACATCGAACTGCGCAAGTACACGGACATCGGCCGGCCGCACGTGACCAACAACCTTTACCTGGTCAACGGCGAGGAAAACACGATGATTCCCTGCGCCGACGCGGGCCTGCCCTATTTTCCGCGCCTTGTCGCGGACGTGGCCGACAGGACCGAGACCGCCGTTCGGCAGACGCACACTTTCACGACCACCGAACTGGCGATTCGGGCGCAGATGAAGGCCGAGGCCGCATGAAGCGGACGGTTGCGATCATCGGTGCAGGGATAGGCGCGCAGCACCTCGCCGGCTTTGCGGCCCTGCCCGAGAGGTTTCGCGTCAAGACCGTCTGCGATCTTGACGAGGCGCGGGGCCGCGGCCTGGCCGAAAAGTGCGATGGTACCGGCTTCACAACCGACGTCGACGAAGTCCTGTCTGACCCCGAGATCGACCTTGTCGATGTCTGCCTGCCGCCGCATCTGCACTGCCAGACATGCCTTGACGGCCTCGACGCGGGGAAGGACGTCGTCTGCGAAAAGCCGCTCGCCTGTTCGCTTTCGGAAGCGGACAGGCTGACCGAGCGGTCAAGGCGTACTGGCGGAAGCATTTTCCCGGTGTTCCAGTACCGCTACGGGCCTGGAATGTCGCAACTCCGCACGCTCATTGACTCCGGCATTGCCGGGCGCTGCTACGCCGGAACCATTGAGACTCATTGGGACCGACCCGCGAGCTATTACGACATCGGTTGGCGTGGGACTTGGGCCGGCGAGCAGGGTGGCGCCGTCCTGGGTCATGCGATTCACATCCACGACCTCCTGATGTCGTTGCTCGGCCCGGTTGCGCAGGTCTTTGCAGATGTCGCAACGCGCGTGAACAACATCGAGGTTGAAGACTGCGCAGCGCTTTCCGTCCGGATGTGCAACGGCGCCCTTGTGACTTCCTCGATAACGCTTGGGGCGGCCGGCAACACGTCCCGGCTGCGCCTCATGTTCGAAGGTTTCACAGTGGAAAGCGATCATGCGCCCTACGCTCCGGCCGCAAAAGGCTGGAAATTCATTGCCCGAGATCCAGTGCGGCAGCGCGACATTGACGCGATGCTTGCAGACGTGCCCGAGACCGGAACCGGATATGCGGCTCTCTTCGAGGCGATGGCTGACGCGCTCGACGGAAGCCCCGGGAGCGAGGTCACGTTGGAAGACGGCCGGCACTCGATCGAATTTGCCACGGCGATCTATGGTTCCGCCCGATCCGGCCAGCCGGAAGAATTGCCGATCAGGTCCGGTCATCCTTTCTATGAGGGCTGGGCACATTGATCCCGGCCATCTCGCTTGAAGATGCATTCGCGGGACCGTTCCAGCTTGAATCGCTGGACAGCCCCGGCCTTCTCGAGAATCGGCAGGAAATCTGGCGAAAGGAACTGTCCGACACGATTTACGGACCGTTGCCGCCCGCACCCGCGGAACTGGAATTTGAAGTCAGCCCATTGGCCGGGTCTTCGGCGGAGCGAATCGAGATCACAATGCGATCGGCCAATGGCGCAAGAGATCTTGCCGTCGATGCAGCACTCTGGCGACCGAAGAATCGTGTTGACGCGCCCTTGATCGCGGGCCTCGGATTTGCCGGTCCTGTTGGCATCCTCGCCGGTCCGGAATTTCCGCTGGACAAGCGAGCGCGGATTCATTGCCGGAGCGAGCTTGGCGTTGAGAACGGGCGGCTGCACGACGTACTGCGCGGCACAGAGGCCCATCGTTGGCCAGTCGAGATGCTGACGGCGCAAGGATACGCGGTGATGGTGAGTTGTTACGGCTCGTGGGCGCCGGACGATCCGGACGAAATCATGAGGCACGGGGCCTGCCCGTTCATCGGTCTGGACACCGGCGCGATCTCGCTCTGGGCCTGGGCGATACAGCGCCTCCTGGACGCCGCCGAACTGATTGGCGGCCTTGACATGGGCCAGGTTGCCGTCGCGGGTCATTCCCGGCTCGGCAAGGCGGCGCTTTGGGCGGCTGCGAATGACACGAGAATCAGCGCGGTGCTTGCAAACAATTCGGGTTGTGCCGGCGCTGCCCCCGCCGGACACGCGGTCGGGGAAACGCTTGCGGAGATGGCGGCGGCCTTTCCACACTGGATCAGGCTCAGGGGCCACGCGCCTTCATTGGACCAGCACCACCTTCTCGCATGCACAGCACCCCGAAAGGTCTATGTCGCCTCCGCTGAACAGGATCTCTGGACCGATCCGGCCGGCACCTACCTCGCCCTTGTCGCTGCATCCGAGGTCTGGCCGGAATCCTGTTCCTGGCCCAGCATGGAGGCGATGTGGGCCGGGGAAAGACAAACTCGCCACGCCTCGCTTGGACACCATCTTCGTCCCGGTGGCCACGAGCTGCTGCCATATGACTGGCAGCGCTTCCTGGACTTTCTTGATGGCGGGCACACATGACCTTGCCGCCCCAAAGAACGCACGATGAGGCAAGGCGCATGCAGGCGATTCTCGCGCACTTGGCGGCGGACCGGAATTCGAACGAGATCACGGAACTTCCGGGAATCCTCGACATTCGTGGACAGACGGAGACAAGACAGTTACGTCGATCAAGGCGTTCTGCCTCAAGACAAACGAGATCGCCGCAATCCTGTCAGCGAATTTGAGAAACAGGACACAGGTCTGTCCGGTACGCCTGAAATCCAGATCCGTCCTTGCGCCTATCCCCGAACGGTTTGATCGCGGCCTTGCATCGATTCCGCATATTCGCGCGTGAAGGCCGCGTAACCATCAGAGGTGACCTGATGCCGGCCCTGCATGTGATCATGCAACTCGGGCAATCTGTGAAACGGCACCTGCGGCAGCGTGTGATGTTCGACATGATAGGGCATGTTCCATGTCAGAAACCGCACAATTCGATTGGTGTAGGTCGTGCGTGTGTTCCGGAACATGTCCGCAACAAAGGCACATCGCCCATGCTCGGCAAGAAGGTAGAGCCGCAGAAAGGGCTGACCCAGCAGGCACGGAAGTATCCAGACCCAAAAGAGCAGCGGCGTGAAAAGCAGGCTTATCGCCGCAATGGCATAGACCAAAAGCATCCACCGAGCTTCGCGCACGATTCTGGGCCGGGCGCGTTCGGGCACGTAGTCGCCAGGTTTGGCTCCCGCAGCGTTGGACAGAACCCGGCGCGCCATCGCCCACCAGAAAGGGAGGCCGGAAACATGATTCAAGTACGATGCCCATGTTTCGGGCTTGGCACCGGCAATCAACTCTGGATCACGCTCGGGATCGTTGGTGTACTTGTGATGCGCAAGATGAAAGTAACGGAACCACTCGAACGGCTGCAGGATTGGCAGCCCGGCCAAACGTCCGACCCATTCATTCAACCAAAGCGTTGCAAAAGGCGTCTTGTGCGTCGTTTCATGCTGCAAGTTGAAGAGAAAGCAGATGGCGATGCCAAGGGGCATGATGGCCAGCCACCAGAAGGGGGCGCCGACGGCGACATACAGGCCCAAGACGAGGATCAGGCCCAAATGCAAGGCAAGGTGCCGCAGGCCGGCGACGTCTTCAGTCTTGCTCAGATCAGCCAGGACAGGGCCAGGCACCGAATTGACGAAAGCCTTGTGATCCATGACGGACGCAGCCTAACCCGGATCCCGGACAAGGTCACGTTGCGAATTCAGTGCGTCGAGTGACGTCGGCAATGACGACTTTGCCCAATTTGGCCCTTCGTTGCGTTGGAACGCAAGCGGCGATGAACAACAGGATGCGGACGAAGGAATCGGCCTCAGACCGGTGCCTGGTGCGCCTCGGGCCCGTGCTCGATTTCAGCTTCCAGGGCGCCTGCAGTTTGAATTTCGCCGATTGGGCACATGCCCGAGGCGCGGGTGCGTCCCTGCACGCCGACGGGACGCTTGCACGATTGCAGTCCCCTTCTGGCTTCTTCATGGGGGATTTTATACAAATTGGTCGGCGCCGCTGCCAATGCACCAAGGAGCAAGCATCGCGTGCAGTTGAACCACCAATGCGTGTCCGGAATTGAACTGCCGAAACTGTCGTGCCGACTACAGCACGGCGTTCGCACTTTGGCCTCCTTGCCGCATCTTGTCCTTTCCCTCCTCTCCCTGTTGCTTGTTGCCTTTCCCACCGCATTTGCGCCCGCGAATGCCGAGGAAGCATCCGAAATCGCCAAAGTTGATGCTCTGGCCGCCCGGCGAGGCGAAGTCTCCTCGGATGCGCAAATTCTCGCGCGGCGCATTCATCTTGGAGAGAACAGTGAACTGCTTATGAACGAACAACGGCTCGGCGAGATTGCCATCGAGATCGACCAGGTGCTGATGCTCATCCGAAATCGTTACCCGGAAACGGCTGAAGTTGCGGCACGATCGCGGTTCAGGTCAGCAACGCTGCTTCTCACGGTGGAAGGCCGGCTTCTCGATGCCATTGCCCAGCGTTGGAACGGTACCGGCGGGACGCCCCTGACCGGGTTCGAGGAATTCGATGATCTGAATTCCCGGCTAGGCCTGCACACGTGGGAGTCTATGCCGTTGTTCGCTTCCGTGATCATGCACTTCAGCGAACATGCAAACCTGCTTGCGGCACGGCAGGCATACTTGGCCGTCGATGGTGTCGTCGGCGCCGAGTTCGACACATACTTGGGTGACGGACCGGACATCGCGGCAGCCAAAGCATCCGACCGCTGGTTCGTCATGATGCGCAAGGCATGGGGGGATTGCCCTTCCGGCTGCCTGCATTCGGCAACTTCCTTTTTCGTCGTCAATCACACGCATGTCGAACAAGTGGACAGGGCAAGGGCCGAAGGCATGGTGGAATTCCGGGGAGCTGTGCCGCCCGGGGAGTGGCCCCAGTGGATCGAGTGAGGGCGAATTGCGCGCCACGGGACAATTCATCGTCATCAGACGGCAGGCGTCGGCATCCGCAAGATCCCGGTCGAGAGGCCTGAGCGGCGCAGTTCAGGCGTTGGGGCCCAGGTTGCCGAGCCCGAGCTTCATGAAGCGCCAATGAGGCCCTTCCATCGTTCGACCGAAGCACACAATGTCGGTGCATGTCCTGCTGCTGCCCATCAGGGGTTGAAATTTTCCGCCCAGCGTCGTTATGTCGCCGTCGGACTTGCCGCAACGAGCGGCAATCAATCAGTCCTAGGGAGAAAGACATGCAAACAAAAATTCGTGCGCTCACGTTGGGCGCGATTATGTCAGTTGCGGGCTCGGCCGCGTTGGCGGCGACCGAGTGCATTGCACCGGCAAACCCCGGCGGCGGCTGGGACTTCACCTGTCGCCAGATCGGCAAGATCCTGTACGATATCGGCCAAGTGGACTCGCCGGTTCAGGTTACCAACATGGCAGGCGGCGGCGGTGGCTTGGCCTACAGCCACGTGGTCAATGAACGCGGCGACGACAACAACTTGATCGTCGCGGCCAGCCAGGCCACGGCTACACGCCTTGCTCAGAACGCCTATGCCGGCCTGACCGCCGACCAGGTGCGCTTCGTGGGCGCTATCGGTGCCGATCCCGGCGTGATCGTCGTGGCCGCAGACAGCCCGTTCATGTCGCTCGGCGACATGGTCGACGCGATCAAGGCAGATCCCGGTTCCGTCGCATTTGGCGGCGGTTCGGCTGCAGGCGGTTTCGACCATCTGAAAGTGCTCATGGTGCTGAAGGAAGCCGGTTTCACCGACATCACCAAGGTCAAGTATATCGGTCTTGACGGCGGTGGCGACGCGATCACCCAGACGATCGGCGGCTTCACCCAAGGCATGACCGGCGACATGTCCGAAATCGTCGGCTTCCTCCAGTCGGGCGAGGTGCGCGCGCTTGCCGTCCTCACCGAGGAGCGGGTGCCGGGCTTCGAGGACATCCCGACGGCCCAGGAGCAGGGATTTGATGTCGTCGCCGTGAACTGGCGCGGCCTCTACGTGCCGAAGGGCATCTCGGACGCCGACTTCGAGGCTTGGGGCGCCAGGCTCCAGGCAGTGGCGGACAGCCAGGAATGGCAAGACGCCATGGTCGCCAACGGTCTCGCCCCCTTCACCAAGGTCGGCGGCGACTTCCAGAGCTGGGTAGACGGCGTCATTGCCGATACCGTCGAACTTTCGAAAGAGATCGGCGTAATCCAGTGAAACTTTCCGACCGTCTCTTCGGAGTGGTCGTGATACTGGGGGCGCTCGCCTATACGGCGGGCGCCTTCCAGATACAGGCCAGCTTCATGTCGGATCCTGTGGGGTCGAAGACCTTCCCGCTCATGCTGGCCGGGGTTGCGGCGATCTGCGGCCTTATCTTTGTCTTCCGGCCAGACGACGACCCGGCATGGCCTGGCCGAATGACGCTTGGCAACATCGTGATCGCCGTCCTCGTCATGGTTGCCTATGCCCATGCCTTGAAGCCGCTCGGCTTCCTGATACCTACGGCGATCTGCGCGGCCATCCTGAGCTTCCAGATCTCCCCTCGTCCGCTGCCCGCGGCAATCACCGGACTTGGCCTGTCGATCGGCCTTTTCCTGATATTCAAGTACGCGCTCGGCCTTGGGCTTCAGCCCTTGCCCAAGGCGTGGCTGGGTTGATGGAACTCCTCTCGAACCTCGCCCTCGGCTTCAGCGTCGCGCTCACGCCGTTCACGCTCTTTCTCGCCGTTGCGGGGTGCTTTCTCGGGACCATTATTGGCGCGCTTCCGGGCCTTGGCCCGTCGAACGGCGTCGCCATCCTGATCCCGCTTGCATTCTCGCTCGGCCTCGACGCGACATCCGCCCTCGTCCTGATGACAGCCGTCTATTACGGCGCGATGTACGGTGGACGGATCAGTTCCATCCTTCTCAACATCCCCGGCGACGAGCCTGCGCTGATGACGACGCTTGACGGCTACCCGATGGCCAAGGCAGGGCGTGCCGGAGACGCTCTCGTGCTTTCCGGCTTTGCAAGCTTCTTCGGCGCGCTTTTCGCCACCATCGGCCTGATGCTGCTCGCGCCGCTGCTGTCCCGCATTGCCTACCAGTTCGGCCCGTCGGAATACTTTGCGCTCTACCTGCTGGCGTTCTCGACCTTGGGTGGCATCGCCTCCAGGAATCAGGCCAAGGCCGCCCTCGCCTCCTGCATCGGGCTCGGCATCGCCATGATCGGGCTCGACAACCAGACCGGCATGCCACGCTTCACAGGCGGCAACCTGCACCTGATGGACGGCGTCGACTTCCTGGTCGCGATTGTCGGGCTCTTTGCGGTCGCGGAGGTCTTTGTCTTCATCGAGAGCCACGGGAGAGAATCATCCATCGGGGTCAAGCTTGGAAAGGTGACCCTGCCGGTCCGCGACCTTACCAAGGGCATCGGCACCATGCTGCGCTCCAGCGTGATCGGGTTCATCGCTGGCGTGCTTCCCGGCGCCGGCGCCTCGCTCGGTTCGTTCCTGGCCTACATGGGCGAGAAGAACGTGCAGGGCGAAAAGGGCGGTTTCGGCACCGGCGTGCCCAAGGGCGTTATGGCGCCCGAGGCGGGGAACAACGCCGCAGCCGGCGGTGCGCTCGTGCCGATGTTGACGCTTGGCGTGCCCGGCTCCGGAACGACCGCCGTGCTGCTTGCGCTGCTGCTGACGCTCAACATCACGCCGGGGCCGACCTTGTTCACCGACCGGCCGGACGTCGTCTGGGGTCTGATCGCCTCGCTGCTGATCGCGAACTTCGTCCTTCTGGCGATGAACGTGCCGATGGTGAAGATGTTCGTCCACATCCTGAGCGTGCCGGCATGGGTCTTGCTGCCGGGCGTGATGATGATCTCCTTCGTCGGCATCTATTCGCTCTCAGGCAGCTATTTCGATCTCTTGCTGATGATCTTCTTCGGCATCGTCGGCTGGATGTTTCGCAAGCTGGACGTTCCGACCGTGCCCATCATCCTTGGCATCCTTCTCGGCAATCACATGGAGGACGCGCTGCGTCGCGCAATGATACTTTCCGACGGCGACTGGCGGTTCCTGTTCGGATTCCGCTGGCATTCGTCGCCGGGCGAGTACGAATTCTATTCCGCGATCCCCTCGTCGCTTCTCGTCCTTGCCGTTGCTGGATTCGTGGCGCCGATCTTCCTCCGCCGCGTGATCAAGAAGCCCCAGGCTGTCAGTGACTGACCGCGGCCAGGAACGCTTGGCCCTGCCAGATCGCGGCGGCGCAAGAGCAGGAAATGTCATGCAACATCAAGACGGCTCCCGCATCAGATCTTTTCCTGGATACGGATCTCCCTCCCGCTGCAGATCGCGGGCCTCCCGGCCGATGCGAAACATTCGTGAACAAGGGCAAATGAGCCGCCGAACCGAACCATGACGCGCATTCTCGTTCCTTCCGGTGCGCTCGGCCTCGACTACGACAAGGCAGCGCTTGAGTGTGGAATCAGGATGAATCCGGATCTCATCGCCGTCGACGGCGGCTCAACCGACAGCGGGCCGTCTTACCTAGGCTGCGGCGTGTCAAAATACGCACGGAGTTCGACCAAGGTTGAGTGGAAGGGGCTGATCGAGGCGGCGCGAACCGCTGGGTGCCCGCTCGTCATCGGAACCGCAGGCACCTGCGGCACTGACGGAATGGTCGACTGGCTCGTCGACATCACGCGTGAATGCCTGGATGAACTCGATTGGACGGCAAGAGTCGCAACGCTCAAGTCCGAGCAGGATCCAAACGAAATCGGCCAGCGCTTCGCCTCCGGTCAGGTCTCGGCCCTTGACGGCGCGCCGGACCTGGATCGCAAGACCATCGAGGACTGCACGCACATCGTTGCCCTGGCAGGCGCCGAGCAGATCCAGCAGGCCATCGAGACCGGGGCCGAGATCATCATCGCGGGCCGGACGACCGACACGGCCATCATCGCGGCGCTTCCGCTCATGCGGGACGACCACGCCGGCGGCGCATGGCATGGTGCCAAGATCGCGGAGTGCGGCGCCCTTTGCGCCACGAATCCCCAGTCCGGCGTCTTGATGGTGGACTTCGACAGGGCCGGATTCACCGTGCATCCGTTGGCGGAAGATGCCCGTGCAACACCGCAAACCGTCCTCGCGCACATGCTGTACGAGAATTCGGATCCGTTCATCCTTCACGAGCCGGGCGGGCATCTCGACGTGACCGACGCCACCTACGAGGCGCTCGACGAGTTCCGCGTCCGTGTGGAAGGATCCCGCTGGGTTGCGTCCGACCAGTACACGGTGAAACTGGAAGGCGCGCGCGTGGCTGGCTGCCAGACCCTCTTGATGGCCACAATCCGCGACCCGCGATACGTCGCAAGCGCACAGGCCTGGATCCGGGACATCGGTCTCCGGCACGCCACAAAGGTCGAGAGCCGGATGGGCCTCGCGCCGGAGGCCTGGCGCTGCGACCTCCGGCTCGTCGGCATCGACAGCACGCTTGGAGAGCTGGAAACCAGGCCGGGCGCGCCGACCGAGATCGGAGTCCTCTGCACCATAACCG
>JAJDVJ010000009.1 GCA_022826205.1 Silicimonas sp.
CGGCCTTCAGCTTCGACCGGTTCTACGATCTGATGAGGGACAAGGGCTTCATAATCTATCCCGGAAAGTTGACGGTTGTGGAATCGTTCCGCGTCGGATGTATCGGACAGATGGACGAAACTGTCATGCGGGCGGTTGTCGCCGCCGCGAAAGAGGCGCTCGAACACATGGGCGTCGCCTCCGCAGCTCCGCCAGCCACCGCGCTTGAAGAGCGCAAGAGACTCGCCGCTTGAGGAACAATATGCCGATCAATGCCCCCGTCGTTGCAAATGGTCGCACCTATCCTGTGCCTCGAACCTGTGCCATTGCCATCTGCCTGGATGGGTGCGAACCGGAATACTTGAAGGTCGCCATCGCCGAAGGGCTGATGCCGAACCTCGAGCGAATCCGCGAGACCGGGACCGACCGGTTGGCGCACTCGGTGATCCCGTCCTTCACAAACCCGAACAACCTGTCAATTGCCACAGGCCGTCCGCCAGCGGTGCACGGCATCTGCGGTAACTTCCTTTTCGACCCGGATACCGGCGAAGAAGTGATGATGAACGACGTACGCTTCCTGCGTGCGCCCACCATCTTTTCGAAGTTCCACGAGGCTGGCGCCCGCGTTGCGATGGTCACCGCCAAAGACAAGCTGCGTGCCCTGCTCGGCGCAGGTCTGAAGTTTCAAGATGATCGTGCTGTGGCCTTTTCGGCGGAACGGTCTGGTACCACCACCAAGGCCGAACACGGGATAGACAATGCAAGCGAATGGCTGGGCATGCCGGTACCTGAGGTCTATTCGGCCGACCTGTCCGAATTTGTCTTCGCCGCCGGCGTGAAGCTTCTGAAAGAAATGAAGCCTGACGTGATGTACCTTTCGACAACGGACTATGTGCAGCACAAATTTGCTCCACACGAACAAGGCGCAAAAGAATTTTGCGCAATGTTTGACCGCTACCTTGGCGAGCTGGATGCGCTTGGCGCCACCATCGTGACAACTGCAGACCACGGCATGAAGCCCAAGCATGACGCCACAACCAAGGAACCTTCCGTCATCTACATGCAGGACGTGTTCGACGAATGGCTGGGCAAGTCCGTGGCGCGCGTGATCCTGCCGATCACCGACCCCTATGTCGTTCACCATGGTGCCCTTGGCTCATTTGCGACCGTATATCTCCCTGAGGATGCTGACCGGACCGAGATCAAGGCCAATGTCGCCGCCCTGTCCGAGATGCTCGAAGTGCTGACCAGAGAAGAGGCGGTGGCCAACTACGAACTGCCCGCCGACCGTATTGGCGATCTGACTATGGTCTGCACCGAGAACATGACCATCGGCACTTCTGAGGATCGCCACGACCTGGCCGCTTTGGGCGAGCCCCTGCGCAGTCACGGCGGTCTGACCGAGCAGGAAGTGCCCTTTGTCATCAACCGTGTGATCGACCTGCCCTACGCGCCCACATTGCGCAATTTCGACGCGTTTCTTTACGCAACCACCGCCGCAGCATCGGAAGAGGTCCCCGCATGAACGAGATGACAAATCTGGATATCCGTAACGAAGGCATGCGCATCGGCGGAGAGGCGGTCTTCACCGATGGCACCGTGCCAGTAAAGTACCCTTACACGGATGAAGTTGTAGGATATGTGCCCGCCGGTGACGCGAGCCATGCGGCAAAGGCCTTCGAAATCGCGGAAAATTACAAATCGAAACTCACGCGCTACGAACGCGGCGAGATCCTGAAACGTGCAGGCGAGATCATCGGAGCGCGGCGCGAGTACCTGGCAAAATGGCTGACGCTGGAACTGGGTATCTGCCACCAACACGCGATTTACGAGACCAGGCGCGCGCAGGACGTCTTCCAGTTCGCTGCCGCCGAGGCGCTGAAAGACGATGGCGAGATCTTCTCCTGCGACCTGACCCACAATGGCAAGGATCGCAAGATATTCACCAAGCGCGAGCCGGTTCGCGCCATCAGTGCGATCACGCCGTTCAACCACCCGTTGAACATGGTCAGCCACAAGATTGCGCCGTCCGTCGCGACAAACAACTGCATGGTCTGCAAACCTACCGAACTGACGCCACTCACGGCAATCACGCTCGCCGACGTTCTTTACGATGCTGGCCTTCCGCACGAAATGTTCCAGATCGTGACCGGCTGGCCGCAGGACATCGGCGACGAGATGATCACCAACGAGCATATCGACATCATCACGTTCACGGGCGGCGTGCCGGTCGGCAAGATGATAGCTGAAAAGGCCGCGTACAAGCGTTCCGCGCTTGAGCTGGGCGGCAACGACCCGCTGATCATCTGCAATGACTTGAGCGAGGCGGATCTCGACAGGGCCGCGACCATCGCTGTTGCGGGTGCCACCGGAAACTCGGGTCAGCGCTGCACGGCTGTGAAGCGAATCCTCGTGCAGGAAAGCGTGGCGGACCAGTTCGTTCCTCTGGTGCTGGAGAAGGCCAGGAAGATCAAGTTCGGCGATCCGCAAGACCCGGAAACCGAGCTTGGTTGCGTCATCCACAAGGAAGCGGCCGAAGTCATTGAAGCCCGCGTCCTGCAAGCCGAAAGGGAAGGGGCGGAAGTCCTGTACCACCCAGGACGGCGCGGCGCGTTGCTGCCGCCCATCGTGGTGGACAACGTGCCGCATTCCTCGGACCTGGTGATGGAGGAAACCTTCGGGCCAATAGTGCCCATCGTGCGCGTGCCGGACAATGACGAAGAGGTGATGGAAATCTCGAACTCCACCGATTTCGGTCTGTCCTCGGGCGTATGCACCAACAGTTTCCATAGGATGCATGCCTATATTGAAGGGCTGGACGTAGGCACCGTCAACATTTGGGAACAGCCGGGCTACCGTATCGAAATGTCACCCTTTGGCGGCATCAAGGACAGCGGCAATGGCGTCAAGGAGGGCGTCATCGAAGCGATGAAGTTCTTCACTACGGTCAAGACATTCTCCCTGCCCTGGCCGCGTTGATCACGTTGGGACCAACGCACTCACTTGACCGTGGCCCATCGGGTCACGGTACATTCTGATGAGTCTTCTGGTCCTCTTCATCGTTCTTGCAGCCGCGCTGATGCACGCGACCTGGAATGCGCTTGTCAAAAGCGCGGAAGACCGGTTGATGGTTCTGGGCCTGATCGCGCTTGGTCATGTGACACCAGGGCTTGTGCTCCTGACCTTTACCGGCCTGCCCCGGCCAGCCTCTTACTCCTACATCATTGCCTCAACGGTCATTCACTGGGGATATTACTGGTGCCTCAATAGGGCCTATCGCAGTGGGGATCTGTCGGTCGCCTATCCGATTGCGCGCGGCATCGCGCCTGTGCTGGTTGCGCTCGGTGCGCAGATCTGGATCGGAGAATCCCTGCCGCTCATGGCCTGGGCTGGCATTCTGGCCGTGTCCTTTGGAATCGGAATCCTGTCATTCGCGGGGACTGGGGCCACAACAAGCTGGGCGGGCATTGCCGCCGCCCTTCTCACGGGGCTAGCCATTGCCGCCTATTCCCTGGCCGACGGTGTTGGCGTGCGCGTGTCTGGCAACGCGTTGGCCTACATCGCGCTATTGTTCGCGGCAGAAGCATTTGTGGCAGGATTTATCTTTTGCACCCGGATGGATCGGCTGCGCGCCCTGCCCGTGCGCACGATCTGGCTTGGGTTTTGCGGCGGCGTCGTCTCCAGCTCGGCCTATGCACTGGTGCTTTACGCCAAGACCCTTGCGCCGTTGGGGGCGGTATCCGCAATGCGGGAAACGTCGGTGATCTTTGCGGCGCTGATTGGCGTGATCTGGCTCAAGGAAGGGCCAAAGTCCAACCGTCTTGCCGCCGCTTGCGTTGTAGCGTGCGGAATTATCGCACTAGGCGTAACGACATGATCCTTCTGCTCTTCCAGATCCAGATCGCGGGCAAGACGATGCTCTTGCTCCTTGCTGCATGCATTGTGCGCACCGGAATCGAGCGGCTCTGTGGTTCGGCCCTCAGGCAGCACATGCTGGAAGGTCAGAACCTGCCGCATGCTGCACTCACGGGAAAGGGCGGGCGTTTATGCCGCAAACCATCATGCAACAGCGGCAGGTCGCAGGCGCAGAACATTAAGTCGCAATTTGGCGTTCAAATGCCCTCGATTCCCAAATAGACCGGAAAAACTTGAGAAGTCTTTGCGGAGCATGGGGTCATGGCAGACGAAGACGACGACATCATCCTGAGCGAACTCAACGACGAAGAGCTCGTCCTCCAGATGCATGACGACCTCTACGACGGCCTGAAGGAAGAGATCGAGGAAGGAACACGAATCCTGCTTGATCGCGGCTGGCTGCCCTACCGGGTCCTGACCGAGGCCCTCGTAGGCGGCATGAAGATCGTGGGGGACGACTTCCGGGACGGAATCCTATTCGTTCCCGAAGTGCTGCTGGCAGCCAATGCGATGAAGGCCGGCATGGCGATCCTGAAACCCCTCCTGGCCGAGACCGGTGCTCCACGAATGGGCAAGATGGTCATCGGAACCGTCAAGGGCGACATCCATGACATCGGAAAGAACCTGGTGTCGATGATGATGGAAGGCGCCGGGTTCGAGATCGTGGATCTCGGCATCAACAACCCCGTCGAAAACTACATCGAGACCCTGAAGGAGGAAGACGCCGACATTCTGGGAATGTCCGCGCTTCTCACGACCACGATGCCCTACATGAAGGTGGTGATCGACACCATGGTGCAGATGGGAATCCGGGACGACTACATCGTGCTCGTCGGCGGCGCGCCCCTGAACGAGGAGTTCGGACGAGCCATCGGAGCGGACGCGTATTGCCGCGATGCGGCCGTGGCCGTCGAAACGGCGAAGGAGTTCATTGCTCGCAAGCACAACCTGATGGCAGCGAGCTAGGCGGAACGGTCGCACATCCCTGATCCTGCGAACGCGGCTTGAACGGGAGCACCGATCGCAAGCCAGGAGGTCAGTAATCCAGCTGGGCTCGAGTGAGCGCCTTCCCGATCTGCGTGGCAAGCACATGCTCGATGTGCGAGAGCGAGCGCTTTGCCGAGATCAGTATCCCGACGTTGAGGGACTTCAGGAAGTCGTTGGCCACAGGCAGGTACCGCAATGCGCCGGCATCGATTTCGTCTCTGAACCCAAGCTTGGTGTAGAGCCCGATCACCTGGCCGCTTTCGATGGTCTTCTTCGCGATGGGCAGGGAATCCGTGAACACCTTTGTGGCCAGGCTTGCGGTCGCACCCGCTATCGCCTCGTCCAAAAGGGAATGATGGCCCCGCCCATCTATCGACCGCACGAGCAAATAGTTCTCCAGGTCACCAATGGTGAGCTCGGTGCGTTCCGCCAACGGATGGTCTGAACGCATCACGGCCCCGATCGGCGCCGCTTTCTCGAATATGGACCTGATGCTCGGGTGATTTTCGTTCGAGAAGGAAAGGCCGATGTCAACGGTTCCTTCGGCGACTGCATCAACGATCTCGTCGGGCTGGCCGGTCGTAACCGAATACGTTACGCCCGGGTAGTCAGCCGAAAACTCCCGCAGAACGTCAGGCACCAGTCCCAACGCGGCGGAGTCGATGACCATCAACTGGATGTGCCCGCTTCGGGCCGAACGGATGTCGTCCACGACCGCGCGCAGCTGTTCAAAGTCGTACAAGGTCTTCCGACAGTGTTCCACGACGATGGATCCTGCTGCAGTCAGGACCACGCCGTCCGGCGTGCGGTCCAAGAGCTTTACGCCCAGGTCCCGTTCAACATCCATCAGCTTCCGCGTGACTGTCGTCGAGCACACATTGAGAACAGCCGCCGCCTTGCGGATCGACCCCTGACGCGCAACGGCGTCAAAATACCCGAGAAACTTTGAATGGATCATGTGAGCATCCGAATTCAGGTGCCGATGCAAAAAATGCACTGCCATGCTGCATATACAAAAAATTATGCACTGCTAGCGTTCTGAAAGTCAATGGTCGCCTTCAAGCGACCACCGAACAGAAGGGGATCTCACGATGGCGAATTCGCAGGACATGATTGAACGCAGAAGCGTGCTTGGCGGGCTGGCTGCACTGGGTGGACTGGCGGGCGCCGGGACATTCATCTCGGTAACGCCTGGACGCGCGGCCGATACCTACAAGATCCGGTTGCAGCTTGGCTGGCTTGCATCGAACGGCATTCTCGGCGAGGTGGCAGCCGACAGGCTGGGCTATTTCGCCGAAGAGGGGCTTGAGCTGGAAATCGTGCCCGGTGGACCGAACATCGACGGGGTCGCGGCCGTCGCGTCCGGCGCCAACAACTTCGGATCCATTTCCTCCAGCCCGTCCTTGATGCTTGCCCGGTCGGCAGGCATCCCGGTCAAGTGCGTCGCGGCAGGCTATCAGCAGCATCCGTTCACGTATTTCTCCCTGGAGCGGGCACCGGTTCGCGAGCCCGCTGACCTTGTCGGGAAAAAGGTCGCGACGCAGGGAACCGCCCGGATCCTGTTGCGGGCGCTTCTCGCAAAGAACGGCATTTCCGAGGACAGCATCGAGGTTTCCGTCATGGGGGGCGACATGGGGCCGCTCATGACCGGACAGGTGGATGTCGTTACCGGCTGGAAAACCAACGTGAACGCGCTGTCGATCCTTGGAGACGAAAGGGTCGACATGGCGCTTTGGGACACCGGGATTCAACTCTACGCGAACCCGTACTACACCACGGACTCGGTACTCTCGGAAAACCGTGACAGGGTAGAGGCAACCATCCGGGCGATCGCGCGCGGGTGGGGCTGGGTTCACGACAATCCGGAAGGTGCAGTTGACTACCTGGTCGAACGGTATCCCAATCTTGACCGTGATTCAGAACTCGGGGCCGTTGACCTCGTGATCGGCTATTCCTTCAATGACCGAACGGCAGCAAACGGTTGGGGCACCATGACCCAAGAGAACTGGCAGGCCCAGATCGACATCTACAACCAGCTGGGACAATTCTCCAGCGGACCGCCTGCACTTGAGGACGTCATGACGCTGGACATCCTTGAAGCCACCGCGGATGCGCGGCCGAAGCTCGGGTAGCCTTGGTGGGTGCTGATGATCCTGCAGGCACTGCGCGCGACTACGCGGCGGTCCTGAGCAATGCGGTGGTGCGATTCGGCAGCTTCACCGCACTGCAGGACATCAGCCTTGAGCTGGAGCAAGGCGCTTTCTGGACAATTCTCGGCCCCTCGGGCTGCGGAAAGTCGACAATGCTGCGCCTTGTTTCGGACCTCGTACCGGCTGCGTCGGGCGAGGTCTCAATTCTAGGAAAGTCGACGGAAGAGGCGCGTTTGGCGCGCGAGTT
Source organism: Silicimonas sp. (assembly GCA_022826205.1). Lineage (GTDB taxonomy): Bacteria > Pseudomonadota > Alphaproteobacteria > Rhodobacterales > Rhodobacteraceae > JAJEFO01. Next base: position 7,279 of record JAJDVJ010000009.1, read on the forward strand.
CGCCTTCGTCTTTCAGGACGCTACTCTCCTCCCGTGGCGAACGGCTCTGAAGAACGTCGAATTGCCCTTGGAGATCGGTCGCCGACGAAACATCAAGATCCCTGTCAGCGACCGATCACCCAGGGAGCTTCTGGCGCTTGTGGGCCTGCAAGGCCGCGAGGATGCACTGCCGCGTGAACTTTCCGGCGGCATGCGGCAGCGCGTGGCGATTGCACGTGCGCTTGTCTGCCAACCCAAGCTGTTGCTGATGGATGAGCCGTTCGGTGCACTCGACGAGATGACGCGCGATCACTTGAATCTGCAGCTTCTTCAGATCTGGGCGGAAACCGGCGTGACGATCCTGTTCGTCACCCATTCCATTCCGGAAGCCGTCTTCCTTGGGCAGAAAGTCCTGATGCTCGGAGCGAACCCCGGTCGGTTAAGGGAAATCGTTGACATCGACATCCCCTCGCCAAGGGCCATCAAGGTCCGCGACACCCAGGAATTCACCAAGTATACGGCCTATCTGCGCCGACTGTTGGAGGCAGACTGATGTCTGGCGCGGACGGCAGCGGATCGACGGCTCCTGAGCCGAGTGCAGGCAAGGGGAAATTCCGGCGTCTGCTGGGACATGCAATTCCGGTCAGCGCCGCGATAGGCATCTTCCTGATCTGGGAAGTCGGAGTGCGCACGTTCGGAGTGCCTAACTACATTGCGCCCGCCCCTAGTGACGTGGGCCGGACACTGATCGAACAGTGGCCTCTCTTGTTGAGAAACTTCTGGCCCACATTCTACGAGAGCATAATGGGATTCCTCTTCGGCAACATGGCTGCAATCCTGATTGCTGTCGCCTTCGTGCACAGCCGAACCATCGAACGGGCGTTCTTTCCGATTGCCGTCTTCGTCAACACGATCCCGATTCTCGCCATTGCACCGATCCTCGTCCTTATCTTTGGTGCCGGACTTACGGCGAAAGTCGTGATAGCCGCGCTGATCTGCTTCTTCCCGACGCTGGTGAACATGGTGCGCGGCCTGCAGGCGGTAAGCCCTGAGACACTGGAACTGGCACGGATCCTCTCGGCTTCAAAATCCGAAGTCTTCTGGAAAATCCGTCTGCCTTCTTCGCTGCCGTTCCTCTTTTCGGCGCTGAAGATCGCCGCGACGACCTGTGTCATCGGAGCAATCGTCGGTGAATGGGTCGGTGCAAACCTGGGCCTTGGCGCGCTCATAATCGACAGCACGTTCAACTTCCGGTCATCGCTTCTCTACGCGACGGTCTTTCTGTCGTCCGGACTGTCCGTGATGCTCTTCGCCTTGGTTACCATCGCCGAGAAGCTGGTGGTGCGCTGGTAGGTGCCGAACCGCCGAAACGCGAAAGAGGGAACATGCCAATGACGCAACGAGAAAACACCCTGATGCAGATCGAAGGCGAACAGCTTCCAGTTGTGGACGACACGGATGTCCTGGTGGTCGGGGGCGGGTCAGCTGGTCTGTGCGCCGCCGCGTCCGCAGCCAGGAACGGCACCCGCGTCACGCTGCTGGAGCGCTACCACCACCTGGGCGGGATGGCATCGGGCGGCATGGTGCTGGTCCTGGACGACATGGTCAACGAGGGAAACGAGATCGTCACTACTGGCCTCGTCACCGAATTCGTGGAGCGCATGGAACGGCAGGATGCCGCGGTCTATCCGCCGCCTGAGGATTGCCAAACCAATTGGGAAATGTGGCAAAAGTGGTCCCGTTGGGGGTGCATTGACTTCCACAAGACTGGCATGCCGCAGCCGATCATCCACGCAGTGGCCTTTGACCCCGACGCATGGAAGCGCGTCAGCCTGGACATCGTCCGGGAATCGGGTGTCAATCTCAGGCTGCATTCATGGTTTTCGGACGCCCTTGTCGCCGATGGCCGGATTGAAGGCGTGATAGTCCAGACCAAGACCGGCCGCCAAGTCATCCGCGCGGCAGCGGTGGTCGATGCAACCGGCGATCTAGACGTCGGCATTGCCGCCGGTGCGTCCCATGTCGACGGCCAGTACATCGTGACGACCGTGTTCCGGCTTTGCGACGTGGATACCGGCAAGGCGGAGGCATTCGAATACGCCAATCCCGAGGAGTACAAGAAACTCGACCGTGCCGCGCGGCGGGAAATCGGCGGAGCTTGGGGCATGTGGTGGCTGAAGACCCCGTTGCCGGGCGTCGTCTGGTGCAACTGCCCGCACATGCCTGGATACGACGGAATCTCGGTCGAGCACATGGTTGCTGCGGAGTACGAAGGCCGCGATCGCATGATGAATCTCCTGAATTTCGCCCGCAAAAACCTGCCGGGATTCGAGAACGCCAAGATGCTGGGGGCAGCAGAGCAAATGGGCATACGTCAAACCCGCCTGCTCCAGGGCGAATACGTAGTGACAAAGGATGACATCACGTCGCGCCGCCATTTCCGGGACACGGTCTGTCGCGGACGGGACTACTACACGCCTTACCGTGCCCTGCTGCCAAAGGGCGTTGACAATCTGATCGTGGCAGGCCGCCACTACTCGGTCGAAAGCGAAGCCCAGAAGCTCTCGCGCGAAATCCCGCCCTGCATGGCACAGGGCGAGGCCGCAGGGATCGCCGCAGCGCTGGCGATAAAGGGCGACACGCCGATGCGACGCGTGAACTATCGCGACATCCAGAAGAAGATGCGCGCCCAAGGCGCCGACCCGGGCGACATCCCTTCCCCGAACGCGTTGGTCGAAGAACCAATGGTGGCAAAATGAAATCCCCGCCCGATGCAAGCGCTCCCTTGCTTCCCTTGAGCGGAGTGCGTGTCATTGACTTCACCCAGGTGATGCTTGGCCCCTGCGCAACGCAGATGCTGGGCGACTTCGGCGCTGACGTGATCAAGATCGAACGCCAAGGCTCGGGCGACCTGTCGCGTCAGTTCTTCGGCGGCGGGTCGACGGAAGATCAGAACAACGTTGTCTTTGGCTCGCTCAACCGCAACAAGCGATCGGTCGTGATCGACATGAAGTCCGACGCGGGGCTGAAGGCGATCAATGAACTCGTGCGGACCGCGGATGTTGTCGTCGACAATTTTCGGGCCGGGGTCATGGAAAGACTCGGCCTGGGCTACGAGGCTCTCAGTGCAATCAACCCAGGCATCATCTGCGCTTCCGGGACAGGATTTGGCTCGACCGGCCCTTATGCGCACAAGGGCGGGCAGGACGTGCTCGCCCAGGCATTGACCGGAGTGATGGAAAAGACCTCGGACCCCTCGGTACCACCTTCGATCTATCCCACGACCCTGTGCGACTACACGGCCGGGATGCACCTTGTCCAAGGTGTGCTGGCCGCGCTTCTTCATCGAGAAAGGACCGGGCGTGGCCAGAAGGTCCAGGTTTCGCTCTATGACAGCATGATCGCGATGCAGATGCAGGAAGCCGCACAGTGGAACGCGCACGGCGAAGTCCTGAACTGGGCCGCAATGCCCTTGACCGGCCTGTTTGAGACGAAGGACGGAGCACTCGTCATCGTTGGTGCATTCAAGGTAAATCCATTGCAGGACATGTGCCGCGCGCTTGGCATCGATGACCTTTCCCTGGAATATCCGGACTTGGCAAGCCACAGGAAAGCGAAGGCGTATCTCCACAAGCGCTTCCAGTCAGCCCTGGCAACAAACACGACAGAGTTTTGGCTGGGCAGGCTTGAGGAGCATGATCTGCTCTGCGCACCGGTGCGTGATCTCGCGGCTGCGCTGAAAGATCCGCAAACCACAATCAACGAGATGCTCGTCTCCATCCAGACCCAATGCCATGGATCGGTGGAATTCGTGGGATCGCCCGTGCACCTGAGTGACGCTCCGTTGATCGTTCGACACAAGCCTCCGCTCCTAGGAGAGCACACGGACGACGTTCTGGACGAGCTTGCCGCGACTGCTCCTGCAAAGGAACCTGCCCAGTGAGCATTGAACTGCGCATTTCCGACCATGTCGCCCGAGTGACAATCGATCGCCCGGAACGCATGAACGCGATTGACCGGGCAGCGGCGGACCGGCTTGCCACAATCTGGGACGAGATCGAGGGCAATGCCGACATCCGTTGCGTCGTACTGACCGGTGCCGGTGACAAGGCCTTCTCCGCCGGAGCCGACCTCAAGGATGCTGGAGGACCAAGCGGCGTGGAGTACTGGCGGAATACAATCGAGAACCGGTTCCGTGACATTTCGCTGAGAGCATCGATGTCCGTGCCAGTGATCGCGCGGGTCAACGGCCTCGCTCTGGGCGGTGGCTTCGAGATGGTGCTCGGATGCGACATCGTCATCGCGTCCGACACGGCTTCGTTTGCATTGCCAGAGGCGAAGGTCGGGCGCGTCCCCCTCGATGGCGGCATGGTGATGCTGCCTCGGGTCCTGCCCCGCAACATTGCGTTGGGGATGATGTTGACCGGTCGGCGCGTATCCGCAAGGGAAATGGCCGCCCACGGAGTGGTGAATGCCGTCGTTTCTCCTGAAGAACTGGACGCTGAAACCGAGCGCTGGGTTGCAGATGTCCTCTCCTGTGCCCCGCTGAGCGTCAAGGCTATCAAGGCCGTGGCTCGCAGCACGGCACATTTGCCGATCCACGAAGCCTATTCACGCCACAGCAACGAATTGCTGGATGCGCTGTCGTCGGAGGATGCCATCGAAGGAGTGGTGGCCTTTCGGGAGAAACGGACCCCGGTCTGGCGCGGAAGGTAGGAAATGACGCTTGTCATACTATCCCCATGCATTGACGTGAAGGACGGGACGTGCACGGAAGTTTGCCCCGTCGACTGCATCTACGAGGGCGAGCGGATGTTTTACATCCATCCCACCGAGTGCATCGAATGCAGCTTGTGCGAAAGCATCTGCCCAGTGGACGCGATTCGATATGATGACGAGGTCTCTCCCGCAGATGCGCAGTTCCTCAAGCTCAACGGCGATCCCTTCCGCAATGCGGACGGCGGACTGGACCAGCCCGGCGGCTGGTCACGAAGCGACGCGCCGTTAAAGGACCCTGCAGCGATTCGGGACTTTCCGGAAACTGGCCAAGTGCAGTCGAGTGCGTCCCGATGACGGAAGCTCCGCTGCAGGTCAGGCACAATTTGACTGCTGTCATCAACCCACGCAAATATCGGCTTGACTCGCCAGCTCCCTCGCCCCTCGTGTGCGGCAAGTGCCCTTGCGGCGGACATGGGCGCGAGTTTCCGGGCACAATTGCTCGGAAAATTCACTCGGCCGCGATAGCAGACAGCAAGTTCGGGAGATAGCTCAGGATGGCGGACTCGCAGACTTGGCATGCCCGGTTCATGGAATTGTGCGATCATGTGTCTGAATGGTCGGAAGATCCACATTTCCGTGTCGGTTGCGTCATCGTCAATGCCAGGCATGTCGTTTTGGCAACGGGCTACAACGGGTTTCCACGAGGCGTGCAGGGCCACGACCCAAGTCGATACGACAGGGAGAGCGGCGAGAAGTTCTTCTGGTTTGAACATGCCGAGCGCAATGCAATCTACAATGCCGCAAGTGTCGGTGTCCCCTTGTCCGACGCCACTCTGTACGTGAACCGCTTTCCGTGCGCGGACTGCAGCCGCGCGATCATCCAGTCCGGCATAGGCACACTTGTCTGCCCGCCAATTCCGGATGCCGATGGCGCCCTGGACGACAGTTTCCGTGCAGGAGCGACGATGCTGGAGGAAGCGGGGTTGGCAGTAACGATCTTCTCGCGCGCGAAAGACGGAGAATGACTCCCGCTCGACGGGCATCGCCAATCTCCATGAACCGGACGGCAAGACCACTTGCCCCAACCTTCGTGCCCGTGAACGACTTCAAGTCAGCACAAGGCCAAATCAATGCTTGCAAAACAGCAAGTTCACGGTTTTGCTAGGTGGCCGACAGGAAGCCTCCGGCTTTACGCCGCATCGGGACGGAGGCGCGCGGCACCAACCGCAGGAACAGAAAGCGGCATCGGACAAGCGATGCGCGAAATTGTGTTTCTCCTGAACGGAGAGCGGGTGGAACTGAATGGCGTCCCCGCGACTCGCACCCTGCTTGACTGGCTTCGCGAAGACCGCGGCCTGACGGGCACGAAGGAAGGCTGCAACGAAGGTGATTGCGGAGCCTGCACGGTCATGGTGTCCGACGGGACGGGCACCAGGACCTTCAATGCCTGCATTCTGTTTCTGCCGCAGCTTCACGGCAAGGCCGTGCGGACCGTGGAGGGCGTCTCCGGGCCGGACGGTTCGCTTCATCCGGTCCAGAAGGCCATGGTAAGGCACCATGGATCGCAATGCGGCTTCTGCACGCCGGGATTCGTTGTCTCGATGGCCTGCGCACACAGGAACGGAAGGCAGGACTTCGACGTCCAGCTCGCCGGCAACCTCTGCCGTTGCACCGGATATGCACCCATTGTGCGTGCTGCCGAGGATGCGGCGTCGGAACCCGTGCCGGACTGGATCGCTGAAGACTGCGCGCTGTCCGAAACCGTCGCGAGGAACTCCGAGAGTGACGCATCCGGCATGGCGCCAGAAAGCGCGGACGAACTGGCAACCCTGTATGCCGCGCACCCTGATGCCGTGCTCGTTGCCGGCGCAACCGATGTCGGACTTACGGTCACAAAGGCATTGCAGGAACCCGACAAGTTCCTCTTTCTCGGCGGCGTCCAGGATCTCAGGTTCATTGAAGTGGGCCCGAAGGCGGTTCGCGTCGGAGCCATGGCCACATTTTCAGAGGTGGGCGACACGATCAGCGACCTGCATCCCGGACTTGGCGAACTGATCCGGCGCTTCGGTTCGGTGCAGGTCCGCAATGCCGCAACCATCGGCGGTAACATCGCGAACGGCTCGCCCGTCGGGGATTGTCCGCCGGCGCTGATTGCGCTCGGTGCAACGCTGCACCTCAGGCGCGAAAACTATCGCCGGGACTTGCCGCTTGAAGACTTCTTCCTTGACTACGGCGTCCAGGATCGTGCGCCCGGCGAATTCGTCGAAGCGGTGAGTTTCCCGCGCCAGACTGACCGGTTGAGATGCTACAAGCTGTCCAAGCGGTTCGACCAGGACATTTCCGCCGTGTGCGGCTGTTTCAGCATCCGCGTCCATTCCGGACGGGTGGAGGAAGCGCGCATTGCCTTCGGTGGCATGGCAGGCATCCCGAAACGCGCCCGGCACGTCGAGGACGCGCTCTCCGGCCAGGAATGGAGCGAGACCACAATAGGGGCCACACGAGACGTCTGGGAACAGGATTTTACGCCGCTCACAGACATGCGTGCATCGGCCGCCTACCGGCTCGATACGGCTCGCAACATGCTCATGCGCGCCTTTCTGGACGACCAAGGCACCGAGACGGACGTCTTGGAGATCACACCATGAGCGTCGGCTCCGCCCTCCCCCATGACGCAGCGGCTCTGCATGTCACCGGCGCCGCGCATTACGTGGACGACATTCCGGTGCCGGACAGCACGCTCTCGCTCGCCTTCGGCATCAGTTCGGTGGCGCACGGGCGCATCACGGAAATGGAACTTGGGGGCGTGCGCGCTGCACCGAGAACAGTCGCGGTGCTGACGGCAGACGACCTGCCATGCGCCAACGACGTCTCGCCGTCTGTCCATGACGAACCGCTTCTCGCCGACGGCAAGGTCCTTTACCTCGGGCAACCACTCTTTCTCGTTGCCGCAGACACTCATCTGGCCGCCCGCAAGGCTGCGCGGCTTGGCAAGGTCGGCTACGAGGAACTGCCCGCGATTCTCTCAATCGACGACGCGCTCGCCGCCGACAGCCGCTTCGAGGAAGGGCCGCGCGTCTATCTCAAGGGTGATGTAGAAGCCGCGCTCGCCACAGCCAAACATGTCGTCGTGGGCTCGGTCGAGTTGGGCGGGCAGGAGCATTTCTACCTCGAGGGCCACGCCGCACTCGCGTTGCCGCAGGACAGCGGCGACATGATCGTGCATTGCTCCTCGCAGCACCCGAGCGAGATCCAGCACAAGGTCGCCGACGCGCTCGGTGTGCCGATGCATGCCGTTCAGGTCGTGGTGCGCCGAATGGGCGGCGGATTCGGCGGCAAGGAGAGCCAGGCCAATGCGGTCGCCATAGCCTGCGCCGTTGCGGCACGTGCCACGGGACGCCCTTGCAAGATGCGCTACGACAGGGACGACGACATACTGATCACCGGGAAGCGCCACGACTTCCGCATCGACTACAGGGCCGGATTCGACGACGCGGGGCGCTTGGCCGGTGTCGATTTCACGCAGTATTGTCGTTGCGGCTGGGCACAGGATCTCTCGCTGCCCGTCGCCGACCGCGCCATGCTCCATGCCGACAACGCCTATCTCCTGCATGCGGCACGGATCACGTCGCACCGTCTGAAGACCAACACGCAGTCTGCAACCGCCTTCCGCGGATTTGGCGGCCCACAGGGAATGGTTGGCATTGAGCGTGTGATGGATCACGTCGCCCATCAACTCGGCATCGACCCGCTGGATGTTCGCCGGATCAATTTCTACGCCGCTGGGGGAAAGGCGTCGGCAGACAGGACGTCGACCGCACCCGACCCTGCCGAAAGGACACTTCAGACCACGCCTTACCACATGCCCGTCGAGGACTTCGTGCTGCACGAGATGGTCGATGAATTGGAGGAAACATCGGACTATCGCGCCCGCCGCACCGCGATCGCTGAATGGAATTCCTTCAATCCCGTGCTGAAGAAGGGCATTGCACTGACACCGGTCAAGTTCGGCATCTCGTTCACGCTGACGCATCTCAACCAGGCCGGTGCGCTCGTGCATGTCTACCATGACGGTTCGATCCACATGAACCATGGTGGCACCGAAATGGGGCAAGGCCTGTTCCAGAAAGTGGCGCAAGTGGCGGCCAGCAGCTTTGGCGTGCCGTTGGAAAGCGTCAAGATCACTGCCACCGACACGGCGCGGGTTCCAAACACGTCCGCTACGGCCGCTTCTTCCGGCTCGGACATCAACGGCATGGCCGTAAGGTCGGCATGCGACCAAATCCGTGAACGCATGGCGACGCATCTGGCCGAAACGCGCCAGCTAAAGCCACAGAACGTGCAATTCCGCGCAGGGCGGGTGCAGGCCGGCGCCGATGAAATGAGCTTCGCGGAAGCGGCAAGGGAGTGCTACGAAGGGCGCGTCAGCCTTTCAGCAACAGGGTTTTACCAAACGCCCCGAATCCAGTGGGACCGCATCAGGGGCAAAGGACGGCCATTCTACTACTTCGCCTATGGTGCCGCAGTGAGCGAGGTGGTGCTGGACACACTCACCGGCGAAAACCGCATTCTGCGCACCGACATCCTGCATGACGCCGGAGCGTCGCTGAACCCGGCAATCGATGTCGGACAAATCGAAGGGGGATATGTTCAGGGCGCAGGCTGGCTGACCACAGAGGAACTGGTCTGGGACCAGAAGGGCCGTCTCCTTACGCATGCGCCGTCGACATACAAGATCCCGGCCTGCTCCGACCGGCCCGACATCTTCAACGTGGCGCTGTGGTCCAAGGGTCGGAACGCCGAAGAGACGATCCATCGCTCCAAGGCAGTTGGCGAACCGCCGCTGATGCTGGGCATCTCGGCGTTTCTTGCGTTGTCCGACGCGGTTGCCGCCTGCGGAATCCGCTATCCGGCGCTCGATGCTCCTGCAACGCCCGAACGGATCTTGAGCGCAGTGAACCGGATGCACACACCATGAGCATGGATATGCGAGGTCTTGAGCGAGCCGTGGCTGAGCATGGCCGTGTTGCACGTGTCGTCGTGGCATCCGTCGAAGGCTCGGCCCCGCGCGAGCCAGGCGCCGCAATGCTCGTCTGGCCGGACGGCCAGTCGGGCACGATCGGCGGCGGCGCACTTGAATTCGAGGCGGTGGCCCACGCACGAAACGCCCTGGCCGAAGGCAGTGACTCGCTTGTCTCACGGTCTCTCGGCCCCGCGCTCGGTCAGTGCTGCGGCGGCGCAGTCGTGCTGGCCACTGAAATCTATGACAAGTCGCGCCTGGCCAGCGTGTCTGGCAACTCCTACTTGCGCCGCGTCACGGGACAGGCGGATCCGCCGCTCGCTTTGAAGCGCGCAGCAGCTCGCAACCGAAGCTCAGGGGAGCCCGCCCAAACGCAATGCCAATCAGGATGGCTGATCGAGCCGATCGCACCGCACCTTCGGCCTCTCTGGGTCTACGGGGCGGGCCATGTCGGTCGTGCGATCGTCGAAATGATGGCACCGCTCCCGAGCATTGCCATCACTTGGGTGGACACCGGGGCCGACCGGTTCCCCAGCGAAATCCCTGACAGTGTCACGAAGTTACTGGCAGCCAATCCGGCGAGCGTCGTTCGCCACGCGCCCAGCGATGCCGAGCACCTGATACTGACCTATTCCCATGCGCTCGACCTCGAAATCTGCCACCAGTTGCTTAGCCATGGATTCCGCGCAACCGGACTGATCGGCTCGGCGACGAAGTGGGCACGCTTCCGGTCCCGGCTCAGGTCGCTCGGACATTCGGACGCACAGATCTCACGAATCAGGTGTCCGATCGGCGATCCGGCGCTGGGAAAGCACCCGCAGGCGGTTGCCGTTGGATTCGCCGCCGAATGGCTGTCCGAATCTTCGGCGGCGAAAACCGAAATGGAGGCCGAGGCGTGATCGGGGCGGTGCCGGCCTGCCAGCAACTTCCCGGCGCTGCCAGGCTCCGTTTCGGCGATTGGCGTTCTGGCACCGAATTGCACCGGAACAGATGCAGGAATTGTCCGACGCTGCCCTTTACCCGTCTCGACTCGCTTCTCGGGGCAGCACATTGACAGCCAGGACACTGATTCTGGGTCAGACGCTGACCTTTGCCGACGATCCTTTCAAGGTGCCGGTGGCGGAGGCCGCAATGCACGAATCGCGTGGAGGCGTACTCGTCGAGGACGGGCTGATCGCGGCGATGGGACCAGCCGACGACCTTCTTCACGCACATCCGGATGCAACCGTCACCGACATGGGCTCACGACTGTTGACCGCCGGTTTCGTAGATTCCCATGCGCACTACCCCCAGACCGCGATCATCGCGAGCTGGGGCATGCGACTCGTGGACTGGCTGAACACCTACACCTTTCCGGAGGAGGCACGATTTGGGGACGCAGAATATGCCAGGGAGACGGCAGCGCGCTATCTCGATCTGACGCTCATGAACGGCACCACCACTGTCTGCTCCTATTGCACAATCCACCCCGAAAGCGTCGACGCGTTTTTCATCGAGGCCCGAAAGCGCGGGCTCCGTGCCGTCGCCGGCAAGACGTGCATGGACCAGAACGCACCCGACAACCTGCGTGACACGGCCCAGTCAAGCCACGACGACAGCAAGCGGCTGATCGAGCGCTGGCACGGCGTGGATCGTCTCGGCTACGCGATAACGCCACGCTTCTCGCCGACATCAACGCCGGAACAGCTTGAAGCCCTTGGCACCCTCTGGGCCGAGCACCCTGAATGCCTGATGCAGACCCATCTCTCGGAACAGACCGACGAAGTCGCGTGGGCGCTCAGCCTGCACCCTGAAGCCCGGGACTATCTCGAAACCTACGAGATGCACGGGCTGCTCGGGGAAGGCGCACTGTATGGCCACGCGATCCATCTGAACGAGGGAGAACGCGTCCGAATCGCGGAAGCCGGCGCTTCGGTCGTGCATTGCCCGACATCCAACACGTTCATCGGCTCGGGTCTCCTTGACCTGACCGGCGTTGCTGCATGCGGCATCCGGATCGCATTGGCGACGGATACCGGCGGAGGCTCGTCCTTCTCGATGCTTCGCACGATGGCAGCCGCCTACGAAGTCGCCCAGCTCCGTGGCGCGGCGCTGCATCCGGCACAGCTCTACTGGCTGGCCACGGCGGGATCCGCCCGGGCAATGCGCCTCGACGGGAAGATCGGCACGCTTGCCCCCGGCCTCGAGGCTGACCTGATAGCCCTCGATCTCGCTTCGACCGCGGCGATCGCGCAGCGCGCTAACCGTGCGGAGGATTTTTGGGAAGCGCTCTTTCCAACGATCATGATGGGAGACGATCGAGCGGTCGCGCAGGTATGGGTCGCCGGGCGCACTACGCGTTGATCTTGTCCTGACTTGGGACATCAGGCAGCTTCGGACATCCTGATCTCGCGTCTTGTGGCCCACCGCGCGCAACACCCCGGCAACGTCCCCGGACCCGTCCGGCCAGGGACGGAGTCCTTGGGGCGTGTCCGACCCACTTGGAACCATTGGGAATTCCCTGTGGGGAGGAGGTCTGATTCGATGTGCGCATCGCGGTCAGGAGACCCCCGAAATGCCCAAAGCCTACTCGACCGGTCTTCGCATGCGCGTCGTCGCGGCAGTGCGGGCAGGCGAGACCTGCCGCGCAGTAGCCGCCAGCCTTGGCGTCGCTCCGTCCGCGGCCGGGAAGTGGAATCGGGCCTTCTCGAGGTCCGGGTCCGTAAGCTTGGCAAGGATCGGCGGCTTCCTCAGGTTCGCCATTGATCCCCACGAGGAACGGAGCCGGGAAACAGGCCCGGACACGTCCCGGGATCAGCGTCAGGGCTATGCCGCGCGTGCCATTCCGGTGATGTGATGCACGATGTCGGCGGCCGACACCTCATCCGTCTTCAGTCGCGACCAGACCTTGCCCTGTCGCAGGACGACGATGCGCGAACTGAGCTTGGTGATGAGATCGATATCGTGGGCAACGACGACGACAGCGACGCCCGACGCAATGACACGCTCGATGAGTTCAGCCACGGCGTTCGTCTCCTTGACGCCCAAGGCGGCCGTCGGCTCGTCCAGGATCAGGCACTCGCTGCCCCAGAAGATGCTCCGCGCGATCGCGATGCTCTGGCGTTGTCCGCCGGACAACTCGCTGACTGTCGCACTCATCCTCGGGATAGAAATGCCGATTCGCTGCAACTCTTCGCGCGCCTGACTGCGCATGACCTTCCTGTCAAGATACCGGAGCAACCGCCCCCAACCGGTATATTTTTCGCGGCCAAGGAAGAAATTCGCCGCGACATCCAGTTGCTCGACCAAGGCCAAGTCCTGATAGACGGTCTCGATCTTGTGCTGTCGAGAGTCGCTGGGCGAGGAGAAGGACACTTTCTGGCCCTGGATCTGCATGCTGCCGGAGGTCTGCGGATGATACCCCGAGATGATCTTCACAAGCGTGGACTTTCC